>NZ_RCVK01000322.1:0-11101 GCF_003667485.1 Micromonospora sp. BL1 | reverse complement strand
GACAGGCCGGGAGCTGAGCGAACGGCTCACCCAGTGGCAGCGCGGACGCGAGTTCGACGCCGACGCCGAGGAGGTCGAGCGCGCCCGGCTGGCGGTCGCCGTGGTGTCCGCGTACGCCGACTCGGTACGCCGGGCCGGCACGCCGATGGCCGCCGACTCGGAACGGGTGCTGCTCGACCAGGTCACCGCCGAACTCGTCGGGCTGGGCCGCCTCCAGACGCTGCTCGTCGACGACAGCATCGAGGAGGTGCACATCCTCGGCTGCGACCAGGTGCGCATCACCCGGCACGGCGGCGGCGTCGACTGGGCCGAGCCGATCGCCGAGACCGACGACGAGCTGGTGGAGATCCTTCAGGCGGCGGCCCGCCGGGCCGGGGCCACCGAACGGTCGCTGTCCACGTCGAAGCCCACGCTCGACCTGCAACTGCCCGACGGCAGCCGGCTCGCCGCGGTGTTCCTGGTCAGCCACCGCCCGTACGCGGTGATCCGCAAGCACAACACGCTCGAGGTGAGCCTGGAGGACATCGCGGGCGGCCGGCCCGACCTGGACGAGATGATCGACCCGCTGCTGCGCGACTTCCTCCGCGCGTCGATGCGCGCCGGGCTGAACATCATGGTCGCCGGGCTCGCCGGGGCCGGGAAGACCACTGTGATCCGCGCGCTGATGGACGAGATCCCGGCCGACGAGCCGTACGTGCTGCTGGAGGAGAGCCGGGAACTCCTGCCGGCCCGGCGCGGGCACAAGCACCGTGCGGTGATGAGCTTCGAGTCCCGGGAGGGGCACGGCGAGCGCGGCGCGGACGGGCGGCCGGCGGGTGAGGTCAGCATCGCCGATCTGATCCCGGTGTCGCTGCGGATGGGCGTGCTGCGGATCATCGTCGGTGAGGTGCGGTCCCGGGAGATCGTGCCGATGCTCCAGGCTATGACCACGAGCCGCGGGTCGATGTGCACCATCCACGCCCGTACCCCCTCGGGGGTGAGCGAGCGCATCATCGAGCTGGCGCTGTCGCACGGCCGGGAGATGACAGTCGACCAGGCCCGCCGGATGGCCGGCAACGCGCTCGACCTGATCGTCTACGTCACGGTCGAGGACGAGACAGCGATCGGCGGACGCAAGCACCGGTTCGTCTCGCACGTCGAGGAGGTCATCGGCGTCGGCGAGGGCAACCGGATCACCACGACGACCGTCTTCGGCCCCGGGCCGGACGGCCGCGCGGTCCCCCGCCACCTGCCCGAACGCATCCGCGACCAGTTGCTGCGCGTCGGCTACGACGCCCGCCTGCTCACCCGGTTCGTCGAGGCCGGTGTGGGCGCGTGGCGGCGCCCCCGGCACACCCGCCTCGGGGCGCGGCCGAGCGGAGGCCCGGCGTGACGCAGATCGAACTGATCGCCCTGGTCTCCGGCGCGGCCTGCGTGGCCGGGCTGGTGCTGACCGTCGTCGCGCTCGTCGGCACCCGCCGCCCGCCCGGTCCGGCGCCCGGTGCCGGGCCGAGCCTGAGCCGGCTCTGGACCGGTTCCGGCGCGAGCCGCGCCGACCAGCGCCGCTACCAGCTCCTGCTCGGCGCCGCGGTGGTCGCCGGTGCGGTGGCGTTCCTGCTCACCGGGCTGCCGGTGGTCGGCCTGCTGGTGGCGCTCGCGGTGCCGGGCGTGCCGTGGCTGTTCGCGGTCGGCCGGGCCGAGCAGCGGGCCATCGCCCGGGTCGAAGCCGTAGGCGAGTGGACCCGTCGGCTCAAGGACATCTCGGCCACGGGCCAGGGACTCCAGCAGGCGATCATCGGCACCATCGCCACCGCGCCGGAGGAGATCCAGGAGGAGGTACGCACGCTCGCCGCCCGCCTCCAGGCCGGCTGGCTGGCCCGCTCCGCGCTGCTCGCCTTCGCCGACGAGATCGCCGACCCGGTCGCCGACCAGGTGGTGGCCGCGCTGATCCTGCACCTCACCGACCGGGGTGAGCGCCTCGGCGACGTGCTCGGGTCGATCGCCACCGCCGCCTCGGCCGAGGTGGCGACCCGGCGCGAGGTCGAGGCGAAGCGCACCCAGCCCCGGTTCGCGGTCCGCTTCCTCACCGGCATGACGCTGGCGACGCTCGCGTACGGGCTGGTGAACAGCGAATACATCCGTCCGTACGGGACGGTGACGGGTCAGCTCGTGATGGCGGTGCTCGGTGCCGCGTTCGTCGGGCTGCTGGTCTGGGTCCGCTCGATGAGCCAGCCGCCCCGGCCCGCGCGGTTCCTGCCGGCGCCCGACCCGGAGGAGGCGATCGCGTGAGCGCACTCAACTGGCAGATGGCGATCGGGGTGCTCGGCGGGTGCGCGGTCGGGCTCGGGCTGTTCCTGGTCGTGCGCGAGGCGCTGCCGGCCACCCCGGCGCTCGGCCCGGCGCTGCGCCGGCTGCACCAGCCACCCGGCCAGGCCCCGGCCGCCGGCGCCGGGCCGGACTGGCTCGGCGGGTTCGCCCGCTGGCTGCGCCCGCCGCACCGGCAGCTCGCGCTGCTCGACCGCACCCCCGAGCAGTACGCCCTGTCCGTGCTGCTGTCGGCGCTCGTCGGGTTCGCCACCCCGGCGGTCGCCTCGGCGGTGCTCTTCGTCGGCGGGGTGGCGCTGCCGGTGGCCGTACCGGTGGTGGCCAGCCTGGGCCTGGCGCTCGGCGCCGGTCTGCTCGCGCACCGCGCGGTGCTCGCCAAGGCGGATGCCGCCCGGGACGAGTTCCGGCAGGCGGTCTGCACCTACCTCGACCTGGTGGCGTTGCAGCTCTCCGCCGCGCACGGCCCGGTGCAGTCGCTGGAGCGCGCGGCGGCGGTCTGCGACGGCTGGGTCTTCGACCGGATCCGGGAGGCGCTGCGGCTCGCCCAGCTCCAGATGCACTCGCCCTGGGACGAGTTGCAGGAATTGGCCGAGCGGATCGGCATCCCGGAGCTGGGCGACGTGGGCGCCATCATGCGCTCCTCCGGCAGCGAGGGCGCCCAGGTGCACGAGACGTTGCGGTCCCGCGCCGACTCGCTGCGCGACCAGATCCGTACCGACAACCTGGCCCGCGCCGAGGGGGTCACCAGCAAGTTGGACATCCCCGGCTCGCTGCTGGTGTTCGTCCTGCTCGGCTTCGCCGTCTATCCGTTCCTCGCCCGCCTGTGAACCCACCCGAGAAGGAGACGACCATGCACCTCTACGCCTACCTGTACGTGGCGGTGAGCACCCGCCTCGCCGAGCTGCGCCGGGACTCCGAGCGCGGCGACAGCCCGGTGCCGACCGCGGTGATCATCTTCGGCCTGGTCGCGGTGGCCATGGCGGTCACCGGGCTCGCCCTGGCCAAGGCGAACAACTGGATGAACGCCATCCCGAACAACACGGCGCCGCAGGCCCCGTGATGCCCAGCCCCGCCCGTACGGTCCGGAGCCGGCCGGCATCTGCCGGCCGGCCCGCCGGCCCGCCCGGTCCGGGGCGGTTCGCCGCTGCCCTGCGCGCCCGCCTGGCCGAGGGTGAGCGGGGCGCCAACCCGGTCGAGCTGGCCGTGGTGATGCCGGTGATCCTGGTGATGCTGTTCGGCTCGATCCAGGTCGCCGTCTGGTTCGTGGCCCGGTCCACCGCGCTGAACGCCGCGCAGACCGCTGTGAACGCCCAGCGCACGATCGACGCCGGGCCGGACGCCGGACGGCAGCGGGCGATCAGCTTCCTGCAACAGTCCGGGGACTGGCTGGTCGGCTGGGAGCAGACCGGCCCGACCTGCGTCGAGACCGCCACCGGCGTCACCTGCACGGTGCAGGGACGCTCCCTGTCGGTCATCCCGGGCGTCTCGTTCGAGGTCACGCAGACCGCGCACGGCCCGGCCGAACGCTGGACCACCGGATGAGCGCCGGGCCGCGACGGGACCGGGGTTCCGTCTCGATCGAGGTGGCGGTGCTCGCGCCCGCCTTCATCGGGCTGATGGTGCTGGCCGGCGTGGCCGGGCGGACCGCGGTCGCGGACGAGGCGGTGGAGTCGGCCGCCCACGACGCCGCCCGGGCCGCCTCGCTGGCCCGCAACGCCGACGACGGTGCGGAGGCCGCCGAGGAGGCGGCCCAGGACCAGCTCGGCTGGGCGGGGCTGAACTGCACCGGCCCACCCGGGATCGATCTCGCGGGCTCGGTGGCCGGGACGACGACGAGCTTCGCCGCCGCGTACCAGAGCGCCGCAGGCGTGCCGGCGACCGTGACGGTCACGGTGACCTGCACCGTCTCCTTCGACGACCTGAGCGCGCCCGGCCTGCCCGGCGTGCCGGGCGGCAAGACCGTCTCGGCGAGGTTCACCTCGCCGCTGGACACCTATCGGAGTCGCGGATGACCGGGCGGCGCGAGGCGGAGAGCGGCCGGGTGAGCATGTTCCTGGCCGTGGCGATGACCGGCGTACTGGCGATCATCGGCCTGGCCTACGACGGCGCCGGTCAACTGCGCACACTGCAGCGCGCGGACAACCTGGCCGCCGAGGCGGCCCGCGCCGGTGGCCAGATGATCGACCGCGCGCGGGCCATCGAGGGCGGCCCGAAGCGGATCGACCAGGTCGCCGCCCGCGCCGCGGTCGCCGCCTACCTCGGCGCCGCGGGCGGCGTCCAGGACCACGAGGTCGACTTCCCCGTGGTCGGCACCGAGACCCAGATCCGGGTACGCGTGCAGATCACCTACAGCCGGGACCTACTGAGTCTGTTCGGCGTACAGAAGACCGCCACCGTCACCGGTGAGGCCACCGCTCGGGCACTCACCGGCCCACCGTAGGAAGGGAAGGCCGCCATGGGCGCACCCCGACGCTCCCCCGTCCGCCGCGCCGGCCAGGTTCTCACCGGCCTCGGCGCCCTCGTCGTGCTCGTCGGCGTGCTGGCCGGCGGGCCGGTCGCGTTGCTGGCGTTCGCCGGCAACCCGCTGCCGGATCATCTGCCCACGCTGGCCGAGGTCGGTACGGCGTTGACCAGCCGCGACGACGGTCAACTCTTCCTGCGCGCGCTGGCGGTGGTGGGCTGGTTCGGCTGGGCCACGTTCGCGTTCTCCGTCGTGGTGGAGCTGCTCGCGGCGGCGGTACGCCGGCCGGCGCCGAAGCTGCCCGGCATGCACCGCCAGCAGAAGGCCGCCGCCGCGCTCGTCGGTTCGGTCGCGTTGATCCTGGTCGCGAGCCCGGCCGCGGCGAGCGCCGCCGCACTGACCGCCCCGCAACCGGTGGTCGCCGCCGTCACATCGCCGGCCGTGACCGCGAGCCAGGTCACCCCGTCGACCCCGGTCGCGGCGGAGACGAGCGAACCGGCCGTGTACCGGGTGGCCAAGGGCGACTACCTGGGCGAGGTGGCCGACCGCTACCTGGACGACTTCGACAGATACAAGGAGCTGGCCCGGCTGAACCGGCTCGCCGACCCGGACCGGATCCGCCCGGGTCAGCTCATCACGCTGCCGGACGGCGCGACGGACTCGGGTGCCCGGCGGCACGCCACCGGACGGATCGTGGTCACCGAGCCGGCCGAGACGGCACCCGTCAAGCCCGGTGGCGGCGGTGCCTCCTCGACCACCCCGAAGGCGAAGCCCAAGCCCACGCCGCGGGACGCGACGCCCACCGTGGAGGCGCCTGTCGGTCAGCCGCCGGCCATGTCGGCGGGCGCGTCCCGGGCCACCGCCGAGGAGGGCATCAACCGTCCGCTGGCCATCTCGGCGGTGCTGGCCGTGGCGAGCATCGTGGGTGCGCAGATCGGCGCGCTGCTCGGGTTGCGCAAGCGGCCGGTGCCCGCCCGCGCGCTGTCGAGCGGACGGCACCGGCGGGACTGACTCAGGGCAGCCGGGCCTCGACCTGGCCGGACACCACGCGGCTGGGCAGCACGATCTGGTCGTTGGCGGCCGGACCGTGCACCACCTCGCCGCCGTCGAGCCGGAACGCGCTGCCGTGCCAGGGGCAGACAACGCAGGCGTGGCCGTCGATCTGCTCCACCTTGCCCTCGCCGAGCGGGCCGCTCTGGTGGGGGCAGCGCTCCAGCATCACGCTGACGTCGTCGCCGTCCCGGTAGAGGATCACCGGGACGTCGTCGATCTTCTTGGTGACCAGCTCGTGCCGGGGCAGGCTGCCCAGGTCGCCGACCCGGTGCCACCCGTCGCTGATCAGGTGCATCTCGGAGACGCTCTGGCTGGCCTGGGCGCCCTGCTTGTACGCGAGGTGCCCACCCAGGTACGCCCCACCGCTCGCGGCGGACAGCCCCAGATAGGACAGCGTCCGGCCGAGGCCGTGGCGCCCCTTGAGCCGGGCCGCCAGCGAGCCGGCGTACAGCGCCAGGCCGACGGTGTTGGCGGCGGCGTGCACCAGCCCGATCCGGCGCTGGTCGCGGGTGAGCGTGGCCCAGTCGTTGAGCCCGGCGACCGCCGCGGGCACCGCGCTGACCGTACCGAGACCCACCAGCGCGGTGGCGGCCCGGCGCTGGCCGGGCAGCAGGTCCACCACGGCGGCGGAGATCCAGGCGCCGACCGGCACCTGCACCATCGCGGGGTGCAGCGGATGGCCGAGCCACACCCCGTGCAGCGCGTCGCGCACCCGTTGCGAGCGCAGCGTGCCCTGGACGGCGCGCTGCAACCGGTCACCCACCCGGTCGAGACCGGTGGCCTGTTCGATCTTCGTCAGTAGTTCGCGCACCTGTTCCGACTTCCCGGCAGGAGAGCCCCCAAACCGGACGCCCCGGAATTCCCTCGCACGGAACCCCCGCTGGATATACTCAGGCGGCCGACCGTATATAGGGAGCCGCGGTGACCAAGATCCTGGTGGACGTCGACGACGAGGCGCTGGCGGATGCCGCCGAAGCGTTCGGCACGAAGACCAAGAAGGACACGGTGAACGTCGCGCTCCGCGAGGGCGCGGCGAGACTGCGCCGCGCCCGCGCGCTGGCGGAACTGGCCGAGCGCGGGCAGGCCGGTGACTTCGACGAACTGCTCGACAAGGGTGCCTACCGCTCGTGAAGCTGGCCGACTACCTGATCGACACCAGTGCCCTCGTCCGGCTCCTGCGTGATCCGGACGTGCTGGCGCGCTGGGAGCAGCAGGTGACAGCGGGCCTGCTCGCCGTGTGTCCTCTGGTCGAGCTGGAGTTCCTCTACACCGCCCGGTCCGTCGCCGACCGGACGCGCCTGGCGGAGCAGCTCCGGGCCGCCTTCGGCTGGGTGGTGATGCCGGACCGGGTCTACGAGCGCGCCGCCGAGATCCAGGGCGAGCTGACCGCGCGGGGCACACACCGCTCGGCGGGCGCCGTCGACCTGCTCATCGCCGCCACCGCCGAATACCACGGGCTCTCGCTGCTGCACTACGACCGGGACTTCGACCAGGTCGGAGCCGTCACCGGCCAGCCGATGCGCTGGCTGACCCGGCCCGGCACGATCAAATAGGCCGTAGCCACGACGGTGCCGTCGCGGGCATGCTGAGCCCATGGGGGTACGCGTCGAGCACGCCGGTGCCGTGACCACTGTGATCCTGGACCGGCCCGAGGCACGTAACGCCGTGGACGGGCCGACCGCGCGAGCCCTGGCCGACGCGTTCCGCGCGTTCGACGCCGACCCGGACGCGGCGGTCGCCGTGCTCTGGGGCGCGGGCGGCACGTTCTGCTCCGGTGCCGACCTCAAGGCCGTCGGCACGCCGCGCGGCAACCGCGTCGAGCCCGACGGCGACGGGCCGATGGGTCCGACCCGGATGCGACTGTCCAAGCCGGTGATCGCCGCGATCTCCGGGTACGCGGTGGCGGGCGGGCTGGAGCTGGCGCTCTGGTGCGATCTGCGGGTCGCCGAGTCGGACGCGACGCTCGGCGTGTTCTGCCGACGCTGGGGCGTACCGCTGATCGACGGCGGGACGGTCCGGCTGCCCCGGCTGATCGGCGAGAGCCGCGCGATGGACCTGATCCTCACCGGCCGTCCGGTGCGCGCCGACGAGGCGTACGCGATGGGTCTGGTCAACCGGCTGGTCGCGCCGGGTGAGGCTCGCGCGGCGGCCGAGGAACTGGCCGCCGGGATCGCCCGGTCCCCGCAGACGTGCCTGCGCAACGACCGGGCGGCGGTGCTGGCCGGCGCGGGGCTGCCGGAGCCGGAGGCGATGGCGGCCGAGCTGACCTACGGCCTGGAGTCGCTCGCGGTGGACGGGGTGCGCGGCGCCGGCCGGTTCGCCGACGGCGCCGGCCGGCACGGCGCGCCGGCCGGCTGAGGCGTCACTTCAGCGCGCGCAGCGCGTCCTCGATGGCCCTGTGGAACGTCGGGTACGCGTAGATCATGTGCCGGAGCTGACTGATCGGCACCGCCGCGTGCACCGCCACGACGAGCGCGGAGAGCACCTCGCCACCGGCCGGTCCGGCCGACGTGGCGCCGACGAGGACGCCCTGGTCGGCGTCGGCGATCAGCTTGATGAACCCGGCGTTGCCGGTCTTGTGGATCCAGCCCCGGGCCGACGAGGTGAGGTCGGCGTACCCGACCTGGACGTTGACGCCGCGCTCGCGGGCCTGCTGCTCGGTGAGGCCGACCGCGCCGACCTCCGGGTCGGTGAACGTGACCCGGGGCAGCGCCCGGTAGTCGGCGACCGGGACGCTGCCCGGCGCGGCAGTCGATCCGCCCGCGCTCATCGCGCCACCGACCGCGCTGACCACCCCGGCCGCGCCGCCGACCACACTCGCGGTGCCGCTGGCGTCCGGGCCTCCCTTGGTACGCCGCATGTGGTCGAGCACGTCCGCTACCACGATGCCGGCCTGGTACATGGCGATGTGGGTGAACGCGCCCTCGCCGGTGAGGTCGCCGACGGCCCAGATCCCGTCGGTGACGTGCATCCGGTCGTTCACCGGCAGGTAGCGCTGCCCGGCGTCCACTCCGACGGTGTCCAGGCCCAACTCCTCCAGGTGCGCCTTGCGGCCGGTCACCACGAGCAGCTTCTCGCCGGTGAACTCGGCGCCGTCGGCGTGCACGGTGAAGGCGTCGCCGTCGTGGCCGACCCGGCCGGCCTTGACCCCGGTGTGGATCTCCACCCCGTCGGCGCGCAGCGCGTCGGCGGCGAGCGCGGACGCCTCCGGCTCCTCGACGGCGAGCACCCGGTCGGCCGCCTCGATCACAGTCACCCGGACGCCGAACCGGGCGAAGACCTGCGCGAGTTCCAGCCCGATCGCGCCGCCGCCGAGTACCAGCAGCGAGCCGGGCAGTTCCTCCACCTCGATGGCCTGGTGGTTCGTCCAGTACGGCGTGTCGGCCAGCCCGTCGATCGGCGGAACCGAGGGCCGGGTGCCGGTGCCGAGGACCACGCCATAGCGGGCCTGGAACACCTGGTCGCCGACGCGTACGCGGTTCGGGCCGTCGAGCCGCCCGCTGCCCCGGACGAACCGGCCGCCCTTGCCGGTGAACCGCTCCACCGCCACCTTGTCGTCCCAGGTGTCGGTGGCCTCGGCCCGGATCCGCTTCGCCACCGGCGCCCAGTCGGGCCGCACCTGGGCGGACCCGGCCAGCTCGTTGACCCGGTGCGCCTCGGCCAGCGCGTTCGCCGCCCGGATCATCATCTTGCTCGGCACGCACCCCCAGTAGGGGCACTCGCCGCCGACCAGGTCCCGTTCGATGCCGACCACGGTGAGGCCGGCCTCGGCGAGCCGCCCGGCCACCTCCTCGCCGCCGACGCCGAGCCCGACCACGACCACATCCACCAGTTCCGGCTCCGCCATTCCGCAAGCATTCCGCACCTGCGGGGCACCGGCCACCGCACCGGCCCGGAATTCCCGCGCCGGTAACGAACGCGACCACCTACCGTGGCCGCATGCACGCGCGCTTCGCCCCGGTCCGGGACTGCTTCCACGACCTGTTCTCGACCGGCCGCGAGACCGGCGCGTCGCTGTCGGTGTGGCACGACGGTGTACCGGTGATCGAACTGGTGGGTGGCACCACCGCCGCGGTGCCGCCCGGCACTGTCGTACCGGCCGCCGGGGCAGATTGTCCGTGGCGGCCGGACACGCTCGTCGACGTCTACTCGGTCGGCAAGCCGGTGGTCGCGCTCTGTCTGCTTCTGCTCGTCGACCGGGGCCGGGTCGACCTGGACGCGCGGGTGTCGGCGTACTGGCCGGGGTTCCGCGCCCCGGCCACCGTGCGGCAGGTGCTCGCCCACACCGCCGGGCTGCCCGCCTTCCCGGTGCCCCGGCCCGCCACCGCGATCGCCGACTGGGACCTGCTCTGCGCCGACCTGGCCGCCGCCGACCCCGAGTGGACGCCGGGCGCCGTCGCGGGCGAGCACGCCTGGACGTACGGGCACCTGGTGGGCGAGCTGGTCCGCCGGGTGGACGGGCGGCCCGTGGGCCGGTTCCTAACCGAGGAGATCGCCGGTCCGTGGCGTCTGGACCTGGCCTTCGGGCTGGACGAGGCGGACCGGCGGCGGTGCGCCGACCTGTCGTACGCCGATCCGGCCTGGCCGGACGCGATGCGCGGCGAGCCGGGCTCGTTGCGGGCGCGGGCGCTGGACAACCCGCCGGGCGGGCTCGATGTCGCGATGGTGAACAGCGGCCTGTGGCGGGCCGCCGAGATCCCGGCGGTGAACCTGCACGCCACCGCCGCCGGGCTCGCCCGGCTGTACGCGGGCCTGCTCGCCGGCGGCACCCTGGACGGGGTACGGCTGTTCAGCCCGGAGCTGGTCGCGGAGGCGACGCGGGTGCAGTACGCCGGCCCGGACCTGCTGCTGGACCGGCCGGTGGACTGGACGCTCGGCATGCAGTGGGAGCCGGACGGCAGTTGGGGCATGGGCGGGATCGGCGGCAGCAGCGCCTGGGCCGACCCGGAGCGCGGCTACACCTTCGCGTACGCGACAGCCCGGCTGGCCGACCACGACCGGGTGGAGGAGCTGGTGGAGGCGTTGCACTCCTGCCTCTGATCTCCCGTCACGTTCGGTGATCCGGGGCGTCGTCACGCAGCGCATTCGGCCGGCCGGGCGGCGGTGTCTTCCCTTTTCCGCCTTTGCTCTGCAGCCATCGGCGCAGCACGGCGCCGAGCAGGGCTTTCCTCGCAGGTCCGAAACCCGCGCAAGACCGGGACGGTCACTTTCTGCAACCGATGCGGATATGGCTGCAGAGCAAAGGGGACGAGAGGCAGCAGGCCGCGGCGGGCAGGGAATCAC
>NZ_RCVK01000351.1:0-57717 GCF_003667485.1 Micromonospora sp. BL1 | reverse complement strand
ATTGCCGCGCTCCAGGGGCCGAAACTCCATGATCGACGGAGCAGTGGAGGCAGGGGGGCCCGGTCAGCGGAGGAGGCGGAACAGGAGGAGGTAGAGGCAGAAGAAGGACGGGGAGACCAGCGCGCAGATCACGAAGCCGAGCGGCACGTACCGCCCGGCCGGCGGCGCCTCGCCCTCCACCACCGGGCGGCCCCAGCGGGCGAGCACGACCTGACCGGCCACGAAGGACATCAACGGCACGCCCGCGCAGGACAGCGCCGCCACCAGATCCAGCCCGGTCACCGGCAGCGACGAACCCACTATCGCGATCAGCATCAGCAGCGAACCGGCCAGCGCACAGCCCGCGTACACCGCCACCGCCCGCGCCGGCGCGGACCAGGTGGGCAGCAACACCGGCGTGCGGGCCAGCGCGTCGGCCTGCTGCCCGTACCCGTCGGCCTCCTCGGCCAGCCGGCCCGCCGCCGCCAGCTCCGCCGCCGGGTCGCCGGCCCGCGGCGCCGGAACACCCCCCGAGGGGTACGCCCCGACGTCCGGCCGCCCCGGCGCGTCGGCTGCGCCGCCGGGCACCCCGTCCCCCGGTCCGGGCGCGGGACCGGGCGCGCCCCCACCGGCCACCATCGCCGGTGCCGGCGCCTCCGCCGGGACCGACGTCATCGGCACGCCGATCGCCTGCCCGAGCCGGTCGAGGTGCTGGCCCTGGGCGGTGAGCCGCTGCCCGAGCGTGTCGACGGCGGACTGAAGGCCGCGGCGGCGCTCCGCCTCGGCGGCGATCTCCCGCTCCCCACCCCGCTGCCGGGTGGACAGCTCCCGCAGCAGCGCCGCGTACTCGTCGAACCCACTCATGTGCTGTCCCCCCCGGCCGCGAACGGCACGATCAGCGCGGTGCGGTGCTCGTGCCGGTCGACGAGCAGGGCACGGCCGTCGCGCGGGACGTACGCGAGGTCGTGCACGCCGAGGTGCAGGCCCAGGTCGGCGGCGGGCACGTTGAGCGCGACCAGGCCGGTCACGTCGTCGCGGTGCCCGCTGCCGCCGAGGTCGTCGGCGAGCCGGCGCAGCCCGCGCCACCAGCCGAGCACGTGCACCCCGCGCGCGGGGCCCTGGCGCAGCACGGCGCGCAGGTCGTCGTACCCGGAGCGGAACGTCGCCGGGTCGGAGGCGGCCAGCGTCGTGGCGGCGGCGTCCATCCCGAACACCACCAGGTAGGTGCGCCCGGATTCCGGGGCGTCGCCGGTCGCGGCCTCGGCGAGCTGGGCGCGCAGCGCGGCGGCGTCCAGGCGCCGGACCTGGTGCCCGGCGGCGGCGAGCGTCATGGCCAGGTCGTCGGCGGCGTCGGTGGTGCCGGGCGCCAGCGGCGCGAACAGGAACCGGGCGGCGCCGGGTGCGTGCTGGCGGGCCAGCGACAGGGTGGCCGACCGGAGCACGTCCGCGCCGGCCGCCGAGGTGCCGACCACTGCCAGGTGCCGGCCGGGGCTGGCGTCGAGCGCGAAGCCGGCCGGGCTGCCGGGGACGTCGACCACGCGGCCGACGAGCGCGTACGGCGGGCCGGCGCCCGGCGTCAGCGCCGTCCAGGCGGGGTCGTCGGTGAGCCGGGGCGTCTCGTGTCCCCGGAAGACGGCCGGCGGGCGCGCCCCGGCGGAGCGGGCCGCGTGCAGCTCGTGGCGCAGCGCGGCGAGGTCGGCCGAGGCGGCGTGCGCGTCGGGGAACCGCACCTCCACGTCCGCGCCGGGCGCGCCCGCGCCGGTGTTCACCACTGCCGTGCCGACTGTGAGCCCGCGCGCGGCGTCGTTGCGCGGGTCCAGCACGGCGTCGCCGCCGGGTAGCGCGATCCGCAGCGGGAACTGCCCGAAGATGGCCTCGGCCCGGCCGTAGAGCGCCTCGATCCCGGTGGTGCTCTGGCTCGCCAGCACCAGGTGCAGGCCGTACGAGCGGCCCTTGCGGGCCAGTTCCTCGATCAGGTCGACGGCCTGCCGGGCCAGCGCGTCGTTGCCGGCGAACAGCACGTGGAACTCGTCGACGACCGTGACGATCCGGGGTGGCCGGGCGTTCGGCGGCAGATCCGCGAGGCGGCTGACCCCGTGCCGCTTGAGCAGGTCGGCGCGGCGGCCCAGTTCGGCGCGCAGCTCGCGCAGCACCGCCACGCCGTACTCGCGGTCGGACTCGATGCCCACCGCGTCGGCGTGCGGCAGCCAGGACGGGTCACGGTCGGTGGGCACGAACTCGGTGAAGCTGACGCCCTCCTTGAAGTCGAGCAGCATCAACCGCAGCTCGGCCGGGGAGTAACGGGCGGCCAGCCCGTAGAGCACGTCGAGCAGCAGGACGGTCTTGCCGGCGCCGGTCCGCCCGCCGACCAGCCAGTGCGGGGTGGCGTCGTCGAACGCGACGCTCAGCGGCCGGCGGCCGGCCCGGCCGAGCACGGTACGCAGCCCGGAGGCGGCGGACCCGGCCCAGCGCTGCGCGGGCAGCAGATCGGCGAACGTGACGCCGTCCTGGCCGGCGGCCTCGGCGTACCGGCGGGCCAGCGCGGTCACAGTGGCGTGCGACGGGTCGCCGTCGAGCACCACGGGCGCGGCCAGCCCGCTGCCGTCGGTGCTGAACGGGCGCCCGGGCGGGTCGCCGACGAGGGTGTACCGCTCGGTGACGCGCAGCTGGGTGGTGGCACCCAGCGGCGGCGCGGCGGCCGGCCCGGCCGGTGGGTGGCCGGCCAGCAGCACGCAGACCGCAGCGGCCGGGCCGGCGTGGGTGAGCGCGGCCAGGCGGGCCAGCTCCCGGGGCGGCGGCGCGGACGCGGCGACCACCACCAGCAGCTCGCGGTCCTCCGGCGCGGACCGCTGGGCGGTACGGGCGTGCCGCTCGGCCAGGTCGAGCAGGGCCGTCGTCTCCGCCTCGGTGGTCGCCGTCGCGGCGAGCACCCCGGCGTCGTGCAGCGGACGCAGCGGCAGGAACGCCGCGCCGAAGGCGGCCTGGTCGATGCCCGCCACCCGGATCGCGCCGGCCGGTGCGGCGGTCAGCAGCCGCACCACCACCGCCCGCAGCAGCTCGCCGACGCGCGGGTCGCGGGCGTCCGCGTCGACCGCCAGGTGCGCGCCCGCGCCCACCGGCACGAGCACCGGGAACGCGCCGTCGACTGTGGTCGCGGCGCCGAGGCGTACCGGAACGGGGTGGGTCGCGACGCGGGCCGTGCCGGGCACCGCGGCGGCCAGCTCACCGCCGAGGCGGGCCAGCCGCGCGACCAGCTCGGGGCTGCCCACCGGCGCCGGGCCGGCGGCGCCCAGCAGACGCCGGGCCGTCTCCCAGTGCCGCACCGCCCGTCGATGCCGATCGACCGCCTGCCGGTACGCCGCCGCGAGTCTGCCCACCGTCCGCCCTCCGACGTTTGCGATCGAGGGGAACCCTAACGGACGCGCGCCGCACCGGCACGGGGCGCTCCGCACCGGGGATTCGTCCACTGTTCACCCGGCGTCGGACGGGCGCGCCGCCCGCCGTTCCCCCGGCCCGGCTTGCCTTCGGTCAGCAAATCGTGCGCACAGGAAGGCGACGACGTGACCTCACCTCTTTCCCGGCGGTCCCTGCTGCGCGGCGGCGCGGCCGGCGGACTCGGCATCGTGGTGGCCGGCAGCCTGGAGGCCATCGCCGGACCCGCCGCGGCCCGGCCCGCGTGCCGCCCGGCAGCCGGCTACGGCGACCTGGTGCCGGACCCGGCCGGCCTGCTGGCGCTGCCGCCCGGCTTCTCGTACACAGTCGTCGCGCAGGCCGGTGCGACGCTGCTGGAGTCCGGGCAGCCCACCCCGAGCGACGCGGACGGCACCGGCTGCTTCCGCGGCCCGCACGGCTCCGTGCTGGTGAACAACCACGAGATCGGCGGCGACGAGCCGTACCCGGTGCCGGCGCTGCCCGGCCTCACCTACGACCCGGGCGCCCGCGGCGGCACCACCACCATCGAGGTGGACCGGCACGGGCGGCGGCTGCGCGAGTACGTCAGCGTGGCCGGCACGCACAACAACTGCGCCGGTGGCATCACCCCGTGGGGCACGTGGCTGACCTGCGAGGAGACCGAGCAGCGGGCCGGTGGGCGGTATCTGAAGGACCACGGGTACGTCTTCGAGGTCGACCCGCACGACCGGTCCGCCAACACCGACCCGGTGCCGCTGACGTTCCTCGGGCGGTACTCCCACGAGGCCGTCGCCGTCGACCCGTACAGCCACTCGATCTACCTGACCGAGGACGCGAGCGGGCCCAACGGCCTGTACTTCCGGTGGACGCCGCCGACCGGCTTCCGGGGCGGCAAGGGCGCGCTGCGGGCGCTGGCCCAGCGCCCCGACGGCGGCACCGCCGGCAGCCTCGCCGCGATGCGCTGCCTGCACGGTGACGGCCACGTGGCCGACCTGTCCGAGGCCACCACCCCCGGCACCCGCTACCGGGTGGAGTGGGTCGAGGTGCCCGACCGCGACGCCCGAACCGTGTCGGTACGCAAGCAGTTCACCGATGCGGAGGTCACCCGCAGCCGCAAGCTGGAGGGCGCCTGGTGGGGCGACGGGGGCGCGTACTTCGTGGCCAGCTACGCCCGCCACGACGACGGCAGCGCCAACGAGCACGACGGGCAGGTGTGGTTCTACGACCCGCGCCGGCAGACGGTCACGCTGAAGACCATCTTCGGGGTGAACACCGACCCGGAGGCCGACCACGGCAACTACGACGGGCCGGACAACATCACCGTCTCGCCGTACGGCGGGGTGATCCTGGCCGAGGACGGCGAGGGCGTGTCGCACCTGGTCGGCGTCACCGAGCAGGGCAAGGCGTACCCGCTGGCCCGCAACGAACTCAACGACAGCGAGTTCACCGGGCCGACGTTCAGCGCGGACGGGAGGACGCTGTTCGCCAACATCCAGTCGCCGGGGTACGTGTTCGCGATCACCGGTCCGTGGGGGCGGCCGAGTAACGCGCATCGCTGACGGGACAGCGAGCGGCCGGCGGTTCTCGCGTGGGAGCCGCCGGCCGGCACATCCGGTCAGCCGGGAAAGGCGATGACGGGAAGGTCTCCCCCGTCGCCGTAGGCCTTGCCCTCGCTGGTCAGCACACTTGCGTCGTGGTCGAGAACGGCCATCACCGCTGCCGCGAGGTCGACCCGGCCGGTGATCCTGCGCCAGTAGGCCAATTCCTGCCAGTCCTCGCCCCAGGTCGGCAGGACCGCGCAGGCGGGACGCTCCAACAGCCGGTGCAGCACCGCGCGGTCACCCGGTTCGTCGATCACTGCCAAGGCCTCGGCCACGACGACCGCCGGCACGCCGAAGCGCACCCCGTCGTGCGCGACCTCGTGCAGCGGCTCGGCCACGTGCATCGAACCGGCCACGTAGCCGACCAACGCCGACCGGTCCAGCACCAGGCGAACCGGCGGCTCCTCAGTGGTCATGCCGCCGGCGCCTGGGGGTCGGTCTCGCCGGCCATCTCCCGTGCCGCCCGGCGCGAACGCTCTCGCAGAGCCTGGCGGCGACCGGGCGACCACTCCTGCTCCACCTGCGCGCGCTGCACCCGGGCTCGTGCACGACCCTGGGCGGAAACGGTCATCCCGCGTCGGGCGAACTCGGCATCGAGGTCCTCGGCGCGCATTCGTGCCCGCACGGCGTCGACGACGTAGGCGCTGGCGTTCGGCTCGCGCTCCAAACGCTCCGCGACATCCGCAGGCAGCGAGAACGACTTCTTGCTCACCGGTCCGGTCACACTCAGGATGCTATCGGATCGCACCGGCCGAGGGCTGCGCCACGCGGGATCGTCTCGACGGAAGCCGGTATCCTCCGCCTCGGCTAGGCCCGCGTCGATTCCGCTCCGGCGCTCGCACGCAGGCCGTCCAGCGCGATGGCCAGGACACGTTCGCGCTGGGCCGGGTCCGGGAACTGGTACGCGGCGAGGCCGCTGATCAGCCGGATCACGTCGTCGAAGCCGGCGTCCGGCCGGGCTTCCCCGGCGGCCTGGGCGCGGCGCAGCAGCGGCTCGCCGGTCGCGTAGATCTCGGTGCGGCAGCTGCGGAACACCTCGGAGTCGTGCACCAGCTCCTCGGCCAGCGCCCGTTTGGTGGCCACGTAGGCGACGAACCGGTGCAGCCAGCCGACCAGGGCGTCCCAGGGCGGCTCGTCGGCCAGGTCGTCGGCGGAGGCGCTGAGCGCCCGCACCTCCTCGACGTAGACCGCCTCGAACAGGTCCCGCCGCTGCGGGAAGTTGCGGTAGAGCGTGCCGATGCCCACGCCCGCCCGGCGGGCGATCTCCTCCAGCGACGCGCCCGCGCCGTGCTCGCCGAAGACCTCGCGGGCGGCGGCGATCAGCGCGTCGTAGTTGCGGCGGGCGTCGGCCCGTTTCGGGCGGCGCGCGAAGACCTCACCGGACACGTCGGCGTCGGCCATGACGCGCGTCACCCCTTCCGCCTTGCAACCGGAGGCACCCCTCCGCTAAGTTAATGGAGGCAAGCCTCCGGTTACTGACCGGAGCCACCCCTCCGGATAGCGTACTCCGGACGTCCGGCCGCCACCGCCGCAGGACCGCGCGAGCGGCCACCACTCTCGTACCGAGAACGGGGAGTCGTCCCACATGATCCACTCATCCCGGCGCGGCTCGCGCCGGATCACCTTCCTCGTGCTGGCCGCCGGCACCGGATTCTTCGCGATGCTCCAGTCGCTGATCACGCCGGTGCTGCCCACCATCCAGCACGACCTGCACACCTCGCCCAACACGGTGACCTGGGTGCTCACCGCGTACCTGCTCTCCGCGTCCGTCTTCACGCCGATCGTCGGCCGCATCGGCGACATGGTCGGCAAGGAGAAGACACTCGTCTTCTCGCTCGCCGCGCTGGCGCTGGGCTGCCTGCTGGCGGCCGTGGCACCCAGCATCGGCGTGCTGATCGCCGCCCGTGTGGTGCAGGGCATCGGCGGCGCCGTCTTCCCGCTGTCGTTCGGCATCATCCGCGACGAGTTCCCGGCCGCCCGGGTCAGCTCGGCGGTGGCCTCGATCTCCGCGGTCGTGGCCGTCGGCGGCGGGCTGGGTGTGGTGCTGGCCGGGCCGATCGTGGCCACCCTGGGCTACCGGTGGCTGTTCTGGATCCCGCTGGTGGTGGTCGGGCTGACCGCGCTCGCCGCACACCGGTTCGTGCCGCGCTCACCGGTACGCACCCCGGGCCGGATCAACTGGCTCAGCGCCGTACTCCTGTCCGGCTGGCTGGTGGCGCTGCTGCTGCCGGTCAGCAAGGGCGCCGCGTGGGGCTGGGGCTCCGGCCGCGTGGTCGGGCTGCTGGCGCTGGCGGCGGTGCTCGCGGTCGCCTGGCTGGCGACCGAGGCCCGTGCCGCCAACCCGCTGATCGACCTGCGGATGATGCGCCTGCCGGCGGTCTGGACCACGAACCTCGTCGGGTTGCTCTACGGCGCCTCGATGTTCGCCGTCTACGCGTTCCTGCCGCAGTTCGCGCAGATCCCGACCAGCGCCGGCTACGGCTTCGGCGCCAGCGTCACCCAGGCCGGACTGCTGATGCTGCCGATGCTCGTCGGCATGTTCGTGGCCGGCCTGCTGGCCGGGCGGCTGGAGTCCCGGTTCAGCGCCAAGGCGCAGCTGAGCACCGGCGCGGTGTTCAACGTGGCGGCCGCCGCCATGCTGACCGTCGCGCACGACACCCGCTGGCAGGTCGGGATCGCCGGCGGCCTGGTGGGCCTCGGCATCGGGCTGGCGTTCGCCTCGATGGCCAACCTGATCGTGGCGAACGTGCCGGCCGGGCAGACCGGCGCGGCGACCGGCATGAACGCCAACATCCGTACCATCGGCGGCGCGATCGGCGCGGCGCTCGCCAGTGCCGTGATCACCGCGAACCCGCAGCCGAGCGGGCTGCCCCGGGAGGCCGGCTTCACGGCGGGATTCCTGCTGCTCACCGGCATCTCGGTGGCCGCGGCGCTGGCCGCGCTCGCCGTACCCTCGGGCCGCCGCCGGTGGCCCCGGCGGCGCATCGGCCCGGCGGTGCCGGACCTGACGCCGGCGCCGGCCGCGGAGCTGGCCCCGGCCCGCTGACCCCGGGGGTACGAGCAGACCAGCCCCGCCCGGCGCGTGCCGGGCGGGGCTCCACGGTGCCGGCCGCCTTCGCGGCTACGGTCCGAGCGGCGCGAGAAATGATCCTTGCCTGCCAGGCTGCCTGGCACGGCGACCTCGAACTCCAACCATGATCACGAATGGCGGCTGCGCACTAGCGTGGGGCGACGCGGCAGCCGGGGTCGGGGCCGGTGTCGGCCACGCCGCAGTGGAACACCTCGACCGGGGCGGCGTCCACGTCGGGCACCTTCGCCACGGTGAGCAGCGCCAGCCGCTTCGCCACCGGCTCGCCGGAGTCCGGGGCGTACCGGATGAGGCCGCTGACCCCCGGGTAACCGCCGGCGGCGTTCTGCCGCAGCACCTCGGCGTGCACCCCGACCGGGTTGACCGAGCGGGGCTCCCAGCGGCGGCCGGTGTCGGCGTGGCGCAGGCGGGCGGCGAGGCTCTCCAGCGCGCGTACCGTCATCATGGTGGCGTCGTATGCCAGGCTGACCCGCTCGCCGACCGGCGGGCCGGTCCCGGCGCGGCATCGGGGCGGGTCGAGCAGGCCGTCCGCGCCGATCCAGGTGAGGAAGCTGCCCCGGGCGTCGTCGCGCCCGGCCTGCGCGGCCCGCAGCGACGCACAGGTGGCCAGGGCGGCCTTGGACACGTACGTGACCGGCAGGTTGCCCGGCGCGCTGGCGCGCAGCCCCGGGTTGGCCATGTAGCGGTTCACCGAGTCGTCGGCGACCAGGTGCCGGGGCGGGTTCCCGCCGCACTCCTTGAGCGCGCGCATGAACCCGTCGAACTCCGACCAGCGGCCGGCGAAGAAGAGCATCCCCGGGTAGCCGCACTCCTGGGTGAGCCGCCGCCCGCTGCGCCACTCGTCGAGCCGGGTGATCCGGTCGCCGAAGCGTTCCCGCAGGCCGTCGACGAGGGTGGCGACGTACAGGTCGTCGGCGAGCGAGCTGCCCTCGCCGGTGGTCCAGTAGACGTGCGCCTCCCCCACCCGCAGCACCTGCCGGGCGTACGCCTCGACCATCCGGGCCTGGTCCCGGTTCGGCGCGGACATGGCCAGGTAGAGGCTGGAGTTGGCGTCCATCCGGTCGGCCGACAGCGTCGGGGCGAGCACCGGCAGGCCGACCCGGTTGAGTTCGCGCAGCGCCGCCGCCGTACTGGTGCGGCTGTCCACCAGCCCGACCACGCCGAGCACTGTGGGGTCGTCGCGGGCCAGCCCCTCCAGCATCCGTACCGCGTCGTCGGCGTGCCGCATCTGCCGCCCGGCGTTCGCCACCACGATGTGCAGCAGCGCCGCGTCGTCCGCCGCCGCCGACTCCTGGAGCAGGGCGTACTGGGCGGTGGCCATGCCCTCCAGCTCCTCCCGCTCGGAGACGTAGGACTCCTCGTCCGCGCGGGTCCGGTTGCCGGTGAGGCTGCCCAGGTAGACCAGCGTCAGGTAGGGACGGCGGTGCTCGCTGCGCCGCCACACCTCCTCGGCGGCCCGGTTCTGGGCGAAGATGCGCCGCTGCACGGCGCGCAGCCGGTCCTGCCCGGGTTCGCTGTTGAAGACCTGCCCGGCGGTGTCGCTGTAGCCGACGCACTCCCCGCCGACGAGCCGGACAGTGACCCGGTCGGTGGGCCAGGGGCGGCAGTCCGGCGCCCACCGCCCGTGCGCCCACACACCCAGCCCGGCGACGAGCGCCAGGGCCACCGCTGCGGGCAGGAACCGCCGTGCCCACCAGGGCGGGTCGGGCGCGACCAGGGCGGGCGGGACGCCTCCCACCGGGGCGTCGACGTCCCGATCGTCCGCCTCCAGCAGCATCAGCCAGGCGCCGGGGCGGCGCAGCCGGCGGTTCTCCGGCAGCGCCTCGGCCCACTCCTCGTACGCCTCCTCGGCCTGGTCCAGCGGCCGGGCCGCGGCCGGTTCCGGCGGCGGGTCGGCGGCGACCGCGACGACGAGCAGCGGGTCGTTGCGGCCGGTCTCGTTGCGCACCTCGTCGACGAGCCGGACCAGCGTGTGCCCGACGTTGTCCGGCCGCGCGCCGTCGAGCACCAGCACCGGATAGGCGGTGCGGCGCCAGTCCCCGGGCCGCCAGAACCGCCGCCGGTACGCCAGGCGCAGGTCCTCCAGGAACGCGTGCAGCAGCAGCTTCTCCACCTGGGCCGGGTGTTCGCCGTCGCGCCAGCCGGCGGTGAGCCGCTCGGCGAAGCCGAGGAACGTCACCGACTGCCGGGGCGCCAGGTACTGCTGGCGCATGAACCAGCGGTACTGCCGTCCGACGAGCGGCACCCGGCCGGAGACGGCGATCCGGAACACGACGCCGGGCACGGCCCGCCACAGCAGCCAGAGCAGCAGGTGCAGCGCGGCGCCGAGGCCGGAGTCGCCGCCGACCTGGGGGTCGTCACCGGTCCGCCGTCCCCGCCAGTCCCGCAGCCGGCGGACCAGCGCGGCCCGGCCGCTGTCGGCGGCGTCCAGGTCCACGGCGAGCGTCTGGTGCATCAGCCAGTCGGCCAGCGGGTAGTGCCGGAACCGCAGCCGGGGCGCGCCGAACGCCTCCACGGAGAGTTGCCGGTGCAGTTCGCGCAGCACGGCCGCGACGTCGTCGCCGGCCGGCCGGCCGGTCAGGTCCAGCACGACGTGCGGTACCCGCCGCCCGGCCCGGCGCGCCGCGAAACGCCGTAGCAGGGCCGCGATCGCGCCGTCCCCGGTGGGCCGGACCAGCCAGAGCAGCGGGAGCCGGCGGTCACCGCGGCGTGGACGCCGCAGCAGCCGGGCCAGCAGGGTGAGCAGTTCCGGGCCACCCGCCGGGAGTTGCTCGCGGACCGGCCGCGGCCGGGTCGCCGGTTCACGCATGGTCACCTCCGGGCCACATGCGGTGTCGCACCATTGTCGACGTTCGATGCAACCCGGCACGGCGGGGCCCCGCTCGACGGACGGGTGTCGAGCGGGGCCCCTCCTCGCGTACGGATCAGCCGATCGCGGCGGTCAGCGCGGCCAGGTAGCCGTAGCGGTAGCCGCTGGCGTTCGGGTGGTACGCCTCGATGACGCCGCTGACGTCGCGGATCCACGGGTCGGCGGCGCACACGCCGTGCCCGGCGAAGAACGGCCGCGCGTCGACGAAGGTGCCCCCGGCGGCGGTGGCCCGGCCGGCGATGACGCCGTTGAGCGTGTCGGCGGCCTGGTTGAGGATGGTGCGCTTGTAGCTGCTCATGGCGAGCAGTCCGCAGGAGCCGGTCTCGAACAGCCGCGGGTAGCCGAGCACCACCAGCCGGGCGTTCGGGGCCCGGTTGCGGATCGCGGTGTACGTGGCGTCGAGCCGGCCCGGCAGCGTCGCGGTGGCGAACGCCTTGGACTCGTTGACCGCGCTCTCGCAGCTCGACGTGCTGCCGAAGCGGCAACTGGTCATCACGTCGGCGAAACCGGCGTCGTTGCCGCCGATGGTGATGGTGACCAGCGTGGTGCTGCTGCTGAGCTGGCCGACCTGGTTGTTCAGCACGTCGGCGGTGACCGCGCCGCCGCAGGCCGGGAACTTGAAGCTGGTGACCGAATGGGCCGCGGCCCAGAGCGGGGCGTACGACTTCTGGCTGCGCAGGCAGGTGGACAGGTCGTACGGCGCGGCGCCGACCCCGGAGGAGTAGGAGTCGCCGAGGGCGACGTAGTTGACTGTGGCCGCCCGGGCGGCGCCGGGCAGGAGCACGGCGCCGAGGACGGCCGCCAGGACGGCGGCGAACGCGGTACGGACGCGACGGGACATGACAGAGCCTCCACGGGGCAGGGGTGGTGGAGCCCGTTGACCGCGCGCGTGGCCGAGGGATCGGTGCTGTTACTGGTCGGTAATGCTATCGAAACATTCGCAAGAATTGAATAGCCGAGATCGGCCGGACGGGACAGATATGTTCACATGTGTCGATTAGCTTGACGGTGACGACACCCGACGGAGGGAGTCCCACCGTGCGACGCGCACTCACGGCGGCCATCGCCGCCCTGACCCTCACCGCGGCCGGCACCACAGTGACCGGCGCGCCCGCCCAGGCCGTCCCCGGCGGATGGGGCCGGCCGCAACCCGCCGCGGCCACCCCGACGCCGGGCAGTCCAGGGCTGGGCGACAGCTACTTCCCCGACTACGGCAACGGCGGCTACGACGTCGGCCACTACGACATCCGGCTGCGCTACGAGCCGGCCACCGACCGGCTCAGCGGCACCACCACGATCCTCGCCACCGCCACCAAGGACCTGTCCCGGTTCAACCTGGACTTCGCACTCGACGTCGAGTCGGTGCGGGTCAACGGGTGGGTCGCCGGCTTCGCCCGGGCCGGCGACCACGAGCTGGTGATCACCCCGGCCCGGCCGCCGACCAAGGGGCAGCAGCTCACCGTCGTGGTGAAGTACGCCGGCGTGCCGTCGCAGACCACCGTCTACGGCTACACCGCGTGGACGCGTACCGCAGACGGGGCGCTCGCCGTCAACGAGCCCGAGTCGGCCTGGTGGTGGTACCCGAGCAACGACCACCCGAAGGACAAGGCCACCTGGGACGTCTCGGTGTCCGTGCCCACCGGTGTCGAGGTGATCAGCAACGGCGTGCAGCCGCGCGACCCGCTGCCCGAGGCCGGCAACCGCACCCGGTGGAGCTGGCGCAGCGTCAAGCCCGGCGCCACCTACCAGGCGTTCCTGGCCATCGGGCAGTACGACATCGTCACCGACGTCGCGCCGAACGGGCAGCCGGTGGTGAACGCCTACAGCACCACGCTCGGCGAGCGCCTGCCGGCCGCGCGGGCCAGCATCGAACGCACCGCCGAGATCGTCGACTGGGAGAGCGGGCTGTTCGGCCCGTACCCGTTCGAGGCGCAGGGCGGCGTGGCCGGGCCGGTCGACGGCATCGGCTTCGCGCTGGAGACGCAGACCCGCCCGGTGTACGGCCCCGGCTTCTGGCGGCGCGGCGCCAACACGTACGTGGTGGTGCACGAGAACGCCCACCAGTGGTTCGGCGACTCGGTGTCGGTGGCCGACTGGCGGCACATCTGGCTCAACGAGGGCTTCGCCTCGTACGCCGAGTGGCTCTGGTCGGAGGAGCAGGGCGAGGGCACCGCGCAGGAGCTGTTCGACTTCACCTACGACAGCTATCCGGCCGACTCCGAGTTCTGGCAGGTGCGCCCCGGCGATCCGGGCCCGAGCGGGATCTTCGACGACGCCGTCTACGACCGGGGCGCGATGGCGCTGCACCAGATCCGGCTCGCCGTCGGCGACGCGGCGTTCTTCCGCATCCTGCGCACCTGGACCGCCAAGCGGCAGTACGGCACCGGCACCGTCGGGCAGTTCCAGGCGCTCGCCGAGCGGATCTCCGGGCGGGATCTCGACGCGGTGTTCACCACCTGGCTGTTCACGCCCGGCCGGCCCGACGTGGCCACCGCCGCGCGGACGACCGCCGCACCGGCGCAGCCCGCCTCGTGGGCGAAGATCCGGGCAGCGCACGACCTGCTCGGCCGCTGAACGGCGCCGGCCGGGCCACTCCCTACTACGGGGGCGGCCCGGCCGGTGCGGGATCAGCGCGCGGCGAGCGGCTGGCGGGCCGGGTCGACCGGGGCGGGCAGCTCGCCCACCCCGCCCAGGTACGCGTGGATCGCCGCCGCGGCGGCGCGTCCCTCGGCGATCGCCCAGACGATCAGCGAGGCGCCCCGGTGCATGTCGCCGGCGACGAAGACGCCGTCGGCGGCCTGCCAGTCCGGGGCTGAGTCGACAGCGCCGCGGGCGTTGCGGGTCACCCCGAACTGGGCCAGCAGCGGCTGTTCCTCGGTGCCCTCGAAGCCGATGGCGAGCAGCACCAGGTCGGCCGGGATCTCCCGCTCGGAGCCGGGCAGCGGGGTGACGATGCGGCGGCCGTCCACCTTCTCCACAGTCACCTCGGCGATCCGGACCGCGCGTACCTGGCCGGTGCCGTCGTCCACGAACTCCTGCACGGCGACGGCGAACACGCGCTCGCCGCCCTCCTCGTGCGCCGGGTAGCTGCGCAGCAGCCACGGCCAGGTCGGCCACGGGTCGCGGGCCACGTCGCGCTCCGTGGGCGGCTGCGGGTAGAGGTCGAGCTGGTGTACGCCGGCCGCGCCCTGCCGGTGCGCCACACCGAGGCAGTCCGCCGCGGTGTCGCCACCACCGATGATCACCACGTGCTTGCCGGCGGCGTCGATCGGCGTACCGTCGGGCAGCGTCGCGAGCGCGGGCCGCCCGTTCCCGGCGGCGGCCACGACCCGGTTCGCGGCCACCAGGTGCGCCATCGCCTGGTGCACGCCGCGCAGCGCCCGGCCGGGCGTCTCCGGGGTGTCCCGGCCCTGCAACGCGCCGCAGGCCAGCAGCACCGCGTCGTGCTCGGCGCGCAGCCGCTCGGCGGTCACGTCGACGCCGACCTCGACGCCGGTCCGGAAGCGCACGCCCTCGGCGGTGAGCTGGGCCAGCCGCTTGTCGATGTGCTGCTTCTCCAGCTTGAAGTCGGGGATGCCGTAGCGGAGCAGGCCGCCGATCGCGTCGTCGCGCTCGTACACGGTGACCGTGTGACCGGCGCGCGCGAGCTGCTGCGCGGCGGCCAGCCCGGCCGGGCCGGAGCCGACCACCGCGACCGACCGGCCGGTCGGGGCGGAGGCGGGCCGGGGCCGCAGGCCGTCGCGGGCCACCGCCGCGTCGGCGATCTCCACCTCGACCTGCTTGATGGTGACCGGCTGCTGGCCGCCGAGGCCGAGCACGCAGGCCGCCTCGCACGGCGCCGGACAGAGCCGCCCGGTGAACTCGGGGAAGTTGTTCGTGGCGTGCAGCGACTCCACAGCGGCGTCCCAGTTGCCGGTGCGGACCAGGTCGTTCCAGTCCGGGATGCGGTTGCCCAGCGGGCAGCCGTCGTGGCAGAACGGGATGCCGCAGTCCATGCACCGGGTGGCCTGCTCGCGGATCAGCTCCTCGCCGGCCGGCGGGTACACCTCGCGCCAGTCGGAGATGCGCACCGGCACCGGACGGCGGGCCGGCAGCCGCCGGTCGTAGCGCAGGAAACCGTTCGGGTCAGGCACGAGCCACCTCCTGGGCGACCGCCCGGGGCGCGGGCGGTACCGGCGCGGCCGACGGCACGCTGAGCGCGCTCATCACCGCGTCGTCGACGTCTCGGCCGGCGGCTTCGGCGGCCCGCATGATCTCCATGACCCGGCGGTAGTCCCGGGGCACCACCGCGGTGAACTCCTCCACCGCCTGCGGCCACCGCTTGAGCAGATCCTCGGCGACCGCCGAGTCCGTCTCGGCGAAGTGCCGCTGGACCAGCTCGTGCAGCCGGTCGCGCTCCTCGTCGCGCAGCGGCGACAGGTCGACCAGCTCGGCGTTGACCAGCCGCCGGTCGAGCCGGTGCACGAACGCGGTGCCACCGGACATGCCGGCGGCGAAGTTGCGCCCGGTCGGCCCGAGCACCACGACGGTGCCGCCGGTCATGTACTCGCAACCGTGGTCGCCGAGGCCCTCGACCACCGCCACCGCCCCGGAGTTGCGGACCGCGAACCGCTCCCCCACCCGGCCGCGCAGGAACACCTCGCCGCCGGTGGCGCCGTACAGGATGGTGTTGCCGGCGATGATCTGGTCCTCGGCGCGACCGCCCGGCGCGGCGTCCACGCCGACGAACGGCGCGTCGGCGTCCGGCCGGACCACGATCCGGCCGCCGGACAGTCCCTTGCCGACGTAGTCGTTGGCGTCGCCGTACAGGCGCAGCGTGACCCCGCGCGGCAGGAACGCGCCGAACGACTGACCGGCGGTGCCGCGCAGCCGGAACTCGATCGTGTCGTCGGGCAGGCCGGCGCCGCCGAAGCGGCGGGTCACCTCGCCGCCGAGCATCGCGCCGACGCTGCGGTGCTCGTTGCGGACCTCGACCTCTACCCGGACCGGGGTACGGTCGCGCAACGCCGGCCCGGCCAGCTCGATGAGCCGGTTGTCCAGCGCCGCGTCGAGGCCGTGGTCCTGGGCGCGTACGCCCCGGCGGGCCGCGCCCGCGGGCAGCTCGGGCAGGTGCAGCACGCGGCTCAGGTCGAGCCCGTGGCCCTTCCAGTGGTCGATCGCGCCGGCCACGTCGAGCAGCTCGGTGTGGCCGATCGCCTCGTCGATGCTGCGGAAGCCCAGCTCGGCCAGGTAGCCGCGGACCTCCTCGGCGAGGAAGAGGAAGAAGTTCTCCACGAACTCCGGCTTGCCGGTGAAGCGCTCGCGCAGCACCGGGTTCTGGGTGGCGATGCCGACCGGACAGGTGTCCAGGTGGCACACCCGCATCATCACGCAGCCCTCGACGATCAGCGGCGCGGTGGCGAAGCCGAACTCCTCGGCGCCGAGCAGCGCCGCGATCAGCACGTCCCGGCCGGTCTTGAGCTGGCCGTCGACCTGCACGGTGACCCGGTCGCGCAGCTTGTTGAGCAGCAGCGTCTGCTGCGCCTCGGCCAGGCCCAGCTCCCACGGGGTGCCGGCGTGCTTGAGCGAGTTGAGCGGGGACGCGCCGGTGCCGCCGTCGTGCCCGGAGATCAGGATGACGTCGGCCTTGAGCTTGGCCACGCCCGCCGCGACGGTGCCCACGCCCACCTCGCTGACCAGCTTGACGTGCACCCGGGCGGCCGGGTTGACGCACTTGAGGTCGTGGACGAGCTGGGCCAGGTCCTCGATGGAGTAGATGTCGTGGTGCGGTGGCGGGGAGATCAGGCCGACGCCGGGGGTGGCGTGCCGGGTCCGGGCGATCCACGGCCAGACCTTGTTGCCGGGTAGCTGCCCGCCCTCGCCGGGCTTCGCGCCCTGCGCCATCTTGATCTGGAGGTCGTCGGCGTTGACGAGATATTCGCTGGTCACACCGAACCGGCCGCTGGCGATCTGCTTGACCGCGGAGCGCCGGGCCGGGTCGTGCAGCCGCTCGACGTCCTCGCCGCCCTCGCCGGTGTTGGACTTGCCGCCGAGCCGGTTCATCGCGATGGCCAGCGTCTCGTGCGCCTCCGCCGAGATCGACCCGTACGACATGGCGCCGGTGGCGAAGCGCTTGACGATCTCACCGGCCGGCTCGACCTCGTCCAGCGGCACCACCGGGCGTACGCCGGTGCGCAGCGTGAACAGCCCGCGCAGCGAGCCCGCCTGGGCGGCCAGCTCGTCGACCTTCGCGGTGTACTGCCGGAACACGTCGTACTGGCGGCTGCGGGTGGCGTGCTGGAGCAGGAAGACGGTCTCCGGGTTGAA
Organism: Micromonospora sp. BL1; assembly: GCF_003667485.1. Classification (NCBI taxonomy): domain Bacteria; kingdom Bacillati; phylum Actinomycetota; class Actinomycetes; order Micromonosporales; family Micromonosporaceae; genus Micromonospora; species Micromonospora sp. BL1. The sequence goes on along the minus strand of NZ_RCVK01000351.1, from coordinate 40,463 downwards.
CAGGTGCAGCTCACCCTCGCGGCGCCACTGGTACTCGCCGCCGACCTCCAGCCGGTCGCTGGCCTGCGCGCCCGGTGCCGGCCAGGCCAGCGAGTGCCGGGCCGCCACCTCGGCGTGGATCTCGTTCAGGCCGATGCCGCCGATGGTGCTCGGGGTGCCGCGGAAGTACCTGTGGACCAGGCGGGTGTCCAAGCCGACCGCCTCGAACACCTGCGCGCCGCAGTACGAGGACACGGTCGAGATGCCCATCTTGGACATGATCTTCAGGACGCCCTTGCCGAGCGCCTTGACGTAGTTGCGGACGGCCTTCACCCGGTCGACGCCGGTCAGCACGCCCGTGGAGATCATGTCCTCCACCGACTCGAAGGCCAGGTACGGGTTGACCGCCGCCGCGCCGTACCCGATCAGCACCGCCGCGTGGTGCACCTCGCGGCAGTCGCCGGACTCGACGACCAGCGCCACCTGGGTACGGGTCTGCTCGCGGACCAGGTGCTGGTGCACCGCGGCGGTGAGCAGCAGCGACGGGATCGGGGCCAGGTCGGCGTTGGAGTCCCGGTCGGAGAGCACCAGGATGCGCACGCCGTCCTCGATCGCCTCGGAGACGTGCCGGCAGATCTCGGTCAGCCGGGCCTTGATGCCGGCGCCGCCGTCGCGGATCCGGTACAGGCCGGAGACCCGGACCGCCTTGAAACCGGGCAGGTCGCCGTCCTCGTCGATGGACAGGATCTTGGCCAGCTCGTCGTTGTCGATCACCGGGTACGGCAGCACGATCTGCCGGCAGCTCGCCGGGCCGGGGTCGAGCAGGTTGCCCTCCGGCCCGATCGTGGACGCCAGGCTGGTCACCAGCTCCTCCCGGATGGCGTCCAGCGGCGGGTTGGTGACCTGCGCGAAGAGCTGATGGAAGTAGTCGTAGAGCAGCCGCGGCCGGGTGGACAGCGGCGCGATCGGGGTGTCGGTGCCCATCGAGCCGATCGGCTCCGCGCCGCTGCGGGCCATCGGGCCGAGCAGGATCTTCAGCTCCTCCTCGGTGTAGCCGAACGTCTGCTGGCGGCGGCGTACCGAGTCGTGGGTGTAGACGGTGTGCTCGCGCGGCGGCAGGTCGTCCAGCTCGATCAGGCCGGCGTGCAGCCACTCCTGGTACGGCTGCTCGGCGGCCAGCTCGGTCTTGATCTCGTCGTCGGAGACGATCCGGCCGTTGACGGTGTCGACGAGGAACATCTTGCCCGGCTGGAGCCGGCCCTTGGCGACGACGGTGGCCGGGTCGAGGTCGAGCACGCCCGCCTCGCTGCCCAGCACCACCAGGCCGTCGGCGGTGTGCCACCAGCGGCCCGGGCGCAGGCCGTTGCGGTCCAGCACCGCGCCGACGATCTCGCCGTCGGTGAACGCGACCGACGCCGGGCCGTCCCACGGCTCCATCAGGCTGGCGTGGAAGCGGTAGAACGCGCGCTTGTCGGCACGCATGTCCGGGTCGTTCTCCCACGCCTCGGGGATCATCATGAGCACCGCGTGCGGCAGGCTCCGCCCGGCCAGGTGCAGCAGTTCGAGCACCTCGTCGAAGTTGGCCGAGTCGGACGCCGCGGGGGTGCAGACCGGGAAGACGCGGCGGATGTTGCCCGGGATGCTCGGGCTGCGCAACAGCGCCTCCCGGGCCTGCATCCAGTTCCGGTTGCCGCGGATCGTGTTGATCTCGCCGTTGTGCGCGATGAACCGGTACGGGTGCGCCAGCGGCCAGGAGGGGAACGTGTTCGTGGAGAAGCGCGAGTGCACCAGCGCGATGGCGCTCACCACCCGCTCGTCGGTCAGCTCCGGGTAGAACGCGGGGAGCTGGTCCGGGGTGAGCATGCCCTTCCACACCATCGTGCGGCCGGACAGCGACGGGAAGTACGCCGGCACGCCCCGCTCGGCGGTCTCCCGCTCGACCTGCTTGCGCAGGCAGAACGCCACCCGGTCCAGGTCGAGCCCGGTCAGCGGGGACCCGGCCGGGCCGTCCGGCGAGCCGGTCAGCCGGTGCGCGGCCACGAACAGCTGCCGGACCCGGGGCATCGCCGCGAGCGCGGTCTCACCCAGGCCGGACGGGTCGGTCGGCACCTCCCGCCAGCCGAGCACGTCGGCGCCCTCGACCAGCGCGTACTTGTCGACCACCTGGCGGGCACGGGCCTCGGCCGCGTCGTCGTCGGGCAGGAACACCAGGCCGGTGGCGTACTGGCCGGCCGGGGGCAGCGGGAAGTCGACGGTGGCGCGCAGGAACGCGTCCGGCACCTGGATCATGATGCCGGCGCCGTCCCCGGTGTTGTGCTCCGCGCCCCGGGCGCCCCGGTGGTCCAGCCGGCACAGCGCCCCGAGGCCGTTCGCGACGACCTGGTGCGAGCGCCGCCCGTGCAGGTCGGCCACGAAGGCCACACCGCAGGCGTCGTGCTCGTACGCGGGGTCGTAGAGCCCGGTCGCGGGTGGGGCCGACTGCGGGCTGTGAGGGTACGGAAAGGCCACCGGGCCTCCTGTCGTCACTCAGGATGGATCATGATGGGGACGACGTCGGCCCTCTGCGGTTTATTGAGTCTACGTTAGGGCTTCCGGCGCAAGGCCAGTTCAGATTGATCACACTTCCAGATGCTGGGACGTGTAGTCTCGCGCGGTGGATCTCGCACGCGCTGACGTACTCGACCGGTTGGAGCGGTTCTACGACGCGGTGCCCCGCGACGGGGCCCGGACCGAGGAGTACGGCGCCCTGGTGCTGTTCGTCCGGGACGGCGCCGGATGGCCGTTCTACGCCCGGCCCCGGCTCGGCGCCGACGAGGCGCCCACGCTCGCCGACGTCACAGCCGTCCGCGCCCGGCAGCGGGAACTGGGCCTGCCGGAGGCGTTCGAGTGGGTGCACGAGCACCAGCCGGACCTGCTCGCGGTGGCCCGCTCGGCCGGGCTCAGCGTGCTGGAGGCGCCGCTGATGCTGCTGGAACCCCAGCGGCTGCCCGACCCGGGGACGTTCAGCGACGTACCGGTGCGGGTGCTGGACCCCGCCGAACCCGGCTTCGCGGCGGACATCGCGCTGCGGCGGGCCGTCGCGGCGGTCGGCTTCGCCAACGGCGGCACCGCGCGCGGCGACGCCGGACCGGCCGAGCGGGACGCCGCCCTCGCCCAGCTGGACGTGGCCGCGCTGGAGGAGGAGGCGACCCGGGTCGCCGAGGGGCGGCGCATCTCGGTGCTCGCCGGAACGCCCGGCGAGGGCGCGCTCGCCAGCGGGATGGCGATGCGGGTCGACGACGTGGCGGAGATCGCCGGCGTGGCCACGCTGCCGTCCGCCCGGCAGCGCGGGCTGGGCGCGGCGGTGACCGCCACGCTCGCGCGGGAGCTGCGCGCCGCCGGCACCGACCTGATCTTCCTGAGCGCCGGCAGCGAGGACATCGCCCGCGTCTACCTGCGGGTCGGGTTCCGCCGGGTGGGCACCGCCTGCATCGCCGAGCCCGCCGCCGTCATCTGACCACCGGTGCGGGCCGTCCGCCCGCACGGGGACCGCGTCGCCGAGGGCGGCGTCGGGACGGTCAGGACGGCGGCTGCCAGGCGGCGGCGGCCGCGGCGGCGGTGTTGCGCAGCCGCGGGCTGATCGTGCCCAGGGCGGCGTCCCGGGCGCGCAGCGCCAGCCGGCCCCGGGCCTGCAGGACCGCCGACATCCGCCGGGTCTGCCGGACCATCGTGGCCGCGCGGGGGCGGCGCAACCTGTCGTACGCGGTCACCGCGTCCGGCAGTCGCGACTCCCGCAGCAGCCCGGCCAGCGTCGCCGCGTCCTCGAACGCCAGGCAGGCGCCCTGCCCGAGGTGCGGCGGCATGGCGTGCGCGGCGTCGCCGAGCAGCACCACGCCGCCCGGGCCGGCCGGGAAGCCGTACGCCTTGGGCAGCGGGCGCAGCTCGCGGATCTCCTGCTGGACCACGTCCTCCGGGTCGGTCGCCTCCAGCAGCGTGCCGATCGGGGCGGGCCAGCCCGCGAACCAGCGCTTGAGCAGCGCGAGCTGGATCTCCGGCGGCTCCGGACGGGGCGCGCCCGCGGCGGTGGCGACCCAGTAGACGCCGCCCCGGCGGGACGCACCCGCGGTGCCCCGCTCGCCGAGCGAGGCGGCCAGGAAGCGGTATCCGGCGCCGAGCGTCTCGCCGTGCACCGGCTGGTCGTCCGGCAGTTGCGGGGCCCGGTACCAGGGGATGACCGCACGCCAGGCCGCGCACCCGGAGCTGACCACCGCGGTCTCCGGTGCGAGGTGCCGGCGGATCTCGCTGTCCGTGCCGTCGGCGGCCACCACCAGGTCCGCCTCGTAGGTGTGCCGGCCGTCGCCCACCGCCGGGCGCTCGCCCGACGCCGCGCGCACCGTCCGCACGGTGACGCCGGTACGCAGCTCGACCCGGTCGCCGAGGCCGGCGATCAGCGCGTCGTGCAGGTCCTCCCGGTGCACCACCACCGGCATCCGCTCGGCCGGCGTGGACCGGGCCTGCACCAGCCAGTGCCCGTCCGGCCGGCGCACGCCCCCGTCAGGCAGCGGGGTGGCGATCGCGTCCAGCCCGTCGCCCAGCCCGAGGGCGCGCAGCGCGCGTACCCCGTTGGGCCAGAGCACCACGGCGGTCGCCTCCGGGCGGACCCGGTCGGCGCGTTCCAGCAGCGTGACCTGCCAGCCCGAACGGGCCAGCACACCGGCCGCCGCCATTCCGCCGAGGCCGGCGCCGACCACCACCGCGCTGCGCATGACTCCCCCGCTCAGCTGTCCCGGTCCGCCGGGCGCCCGCCGCCCTCGGCCCGGCCGGCGTTCGTGCGCTCGGCGTCCGCCCGCTCCGGATCCGTGTCGTTGCCGTCCGCCCGGTCGGCGTCCGCGCTGTCGTCGCCGTCCGTGCCGCCCGTCGCGGCGTCGTCGGCGGCGGACTCGGCCCGTGCCGGTTCGTCGTCCGGCTCCGGGGGCAGCACACCGGTCTCCCGGTACGCGTCGAACTGTTCCTCGCTCACCACCCGGTAGCCCTCGGGCGCGACCGGCCGGGCGGCGGCCTCCCGGGCGGACAGGTCGACCTGCGACACGTCGCCGGCCGGACCGGCCACGGGAGCCGGCTCGCCCACCGGCACCAGGTATTCGCGGGGACCGCGCACCCGGATGAAGTAGGCCAGCGCGCCGAGGAAGACCAGCGCGGCGGTCCAGACGTTGAGGCGTACGCCGAGGATCAGGTTCGCCTCGTCGGTGCGCATCAGCTCGATCCAGAACCGGCCCGCCGTGTAGCCCATCACGTAGAGCGCGAACGCCCGGCCGCGACCGAGCCGCAGCTTGCGGTCGAGGAACAGCACCAGCGCGGCGACGCCGATGTTCCAGAGCGCCTCGTAGAGGAACGTCGGGTGGTAGAGCCCCGGCTGGAGCACCGGGTTGCCGGCGTCGTCGCGCAGCGCGTGACCCGGGTTGTCCGGGTCCATCACGTGCACCTCGAGGCCCCAGGGCAGCGTGGTCCGCCCGCCGTACAGCTCGTTGTTGAACCAGTTGCCCAGGCGGCCGACGGCCTGCGCCAGGGGCAGCCCCGGAGCCAGCGCGTCGGCGACGACGGCGAACGGGATGCCGAGCTGCCGGGCGGCGAGCCACGCGCCGACCGCGCCACCGGCCACCGCGCCCCAGATGCCGAGACCGCCCTCCCAGATGTAGAGCGCCTTGATCGGCTCACCACCGGCGCCGAAGTATTTCTCCGGCGAGGTGATCACGTGGTAGATCCGCGCGCCGATGATGCCCGCGGGCACGGCCCAGACGGCGATGTCGAGCACCGCGCCCGGCGCCACGCCGCGGCGGCGCAGCCGGTACTCGGTGACCACGCAGGCCACCACGATGCCGAGGATGATGCAGAGCGCGTACGCCCGGATCGGAACCGGACCGAGCTGCCAGACGGCGGTGCTGGGGCTGGGCATGGCCGCCAGTGGGGTCATCGGGGCGAGGGTCACGGGTGCACACGGTACCGGTGCGGACCGTGTGTGCGGCACCCCGGGCCGCCTGCCGCGCGGGTCGGATGACTTCTGGTTTGCACGGTCGTACGCTCTTTGTCCATGAGCCCGCTCACCTGGGCGGTCGCCGCTGTCGTCACCGACGGGTCCGGCCGGCTGCTGCTCTGCCGCCGGACCGAGGGGGCCCGCCGCTGGGGGTTGCCGGGCGGGCGGCTGCGTCACGACGAGAGCCCGGCGGACGCCGCCGTCCGGGCGGTCCGCGCGGAGACCGGCTGGGCGGTGGAGCTGACCGACCTGGTCGGCCTCTACCGGGTCACCGGTCCACCGGCGCCCGCCCCACCGGCCGGGCGGTGCGGCGCGCGCCCCGACGTGCTGGTGCACGTGTTCCGCGCCGGGTCGGCCGACGTCGAACCGGCGGGCGAGCCGGTGGCCGGGTGCCTGCCGCGGTGGTGGCCGCCGCAGGAGCTACCCGACGTGCTGACCCCCACCACGCGCGCGGCGATCGCGGACGCGCTCGCCGGCCGCGCCGGCGTGCTGCGGCACACGACCGGCCAGCGCGCTCGCGCATGATCGACACCAGATCGGCGAAGTGGCGGTATCCCGGCGGCCCCGACCACGCCACCTCGGCGGAACGGAGTCGATCAAGCAGGTGGGCGGCCAGGAGCGGTCAGCGGGCCGGGTTGCGGACGCCTTCGGCCAGTTCGGAGCTGAGCTTGCGCAGCGCGGTCAGGCCGGCGGCCTGGTCCGGGGCGTCCAGCACGCAGCGGACCAGCGCGCTGCCCACGATCACCGCGTCGGCGTACCCGGCGACGGTGGCGGCCTGCGCGCCCGTGCCCACGCCCAGCCCGACGCCGACCGGGATGTCGGTGACCTCGCGCAGCCGGGACACCAGGACCGGGGCCGCCTCGGAGGTCTGCGCGCGAGCGCCGGTGACGCCCATGATCGCGGTGGCGTAGACGAACCCGCGGCAGTGCTCGACGGTCATCCGCAGCCGCGCGTCGGTCGAGGACGGGGACACCAGGAACGTACGGTCCAGGCCGTGCGCGTCGGAGGCGGCCAGCCACTCGGCGGCCTCGTCCGGGATCAGGTCCGGCGTGATCAGGCCGGTGCCACCGGCGGCGGCCATGTCGCGGGCGAACGCGTCCACGCCGTACTGCTCGATGGGGTTCCAGTAGGTCATGGTGACCACGCTGGCCCCGGTCGCGGCGACCGCCTCGACGACGCGCAGCGCGTCCGCGACGCGGACACCGCCGGCGAGCGCGATGTCGCTCGCCTTCTGGATGACCGGGCCGTCCATCACCGGGTCGGAGTACGGGATCTCCACCTCGATGACGTCCACGCCCGCCTCGACCATGGCCTTCATGGCGGCGATGCTGCCCTCGACGGTCGGGAAGCCCGCCGGCATGCAGCCGACCAGCACCGCCCGCCCGTCCGCCCGCGCCTTGTCGAAGGCGACCCCGATGCGGCTCACGCTGTCACTCCTTGTCGAGGATGCCGAAGTACGCGCCGGCGGTGTGCACGTCCTTGTCGCCCCGGCCGGACAGGTTGACCACGATCACCGGCTCCCGGCCCAGTTCCTCGGCGAGCCGGGGGGCGATCGCGCGGGCACCGGCCAGCGCGTGCGCGCTCTCGATCGCCGGGATCACGCCCTCGGTGCGGCAGAGCAGCTCGAACGCGGCCATCGCGTCCGCGTCGTCGACCGGCAGGTAGGTGGCCCGGCCGGTGTCGTGCAGCCAGGCGTGCTCCGGGCCGACGCCCGGGTAGTCCAGGCCGGCCGAGATCGAGTGCGACTCGATGGTCTGCCCGTCGGCGTCCTGCAGGACGTACGTGCGGGTGCCGTGCAGCACGCCGGACGAGCCACCGGTGATGCTGGCGGCGTGCCGGCCGGTGTCGACGCCCTCGCCGCCGGCCTCGAAGCCGTAGAGCCGGACCCCGGTGTCCGGCACGAACGCGTGGAAGATGCCGAGCGCGTTGGAGCCGCCGCCGACGCAGGCCGCGACCGCGTCCGGCAGCGCGCCGGTCAGGTCCAGGCACTGCCGGCGGGCCTCCTCGCCGATGCCGCGCACGAAGTCCCGGACCATCTCCGGGAACGGGTGCGGGCCGGCGGCGGTGCCGATCAGGTAGTGGGTGTCCTCGACGTTGGCGACCCAGTCCCGCATCGCCTCGTTCATCGCGTCCTTGAGCGTGCGCGAGCCGGTGGTCACCGGGACGACGGTGGCACCGAGCATCCGCATCCGCGCCACGTTCAGCGCCTGCCGCTCGGTGTCCACCTGCCCCATGTAGACGACGCATTCCAGGTCGAACAGAGCGGCGGCGGTGGCGGTGGCGACGCCGTGCTGGCCGGCGCCGGTCTCCGCGATGACCCGCCGCTTGCCCATCCGCTTGGTGAGCAGCGCCTGGCCCAGCACGTTGCGGACCTTGTGGGCGCCGGTGTGGTTGAGGTCCTCGCGCTTGAGCAGGACCCGCGCGCCGATCTGCGCGGAGAACCGCCGGGCCTCGTAGAGCAGCGAGGGCGTGCCGGCGTAGTCGCGCAGCAACGCGTCGAACTCGGCGAGGAAGTCCTCGTCGCCCATCGCCTTCCGGTACGCCGCGTCCAGCTCGTCCAGCGCGGCGACCAGCGCCTCGGGGACGAACCGGCCGCCGAACCGGCCGAAGTGACCGGCGGCGTCGGGGACCTGGCCGGCTGCGGGTGCGGCGCTCATCGCGGGCGTCCTCTCGGATCGGGTGCCCGGCGGCTCAGCGCACCGGGCGGGGCGTGGCCGGGTGGTTACCGGCGTTGACCAGCTCGGCGACCGCTTCGCGCGGACTCTTCTGGGTGACCAGGCCCTCGCCCACCAGCACGGCGTCGGCGCCGGCGGAGGCGTACCGGATCAGGTCGTGCGGACCGCGCACCCCGGACTCGGCGATCTTGACGACGCTGCTCGGCAGGCCGGGAGCGATCCGCTCGAACACCGAGCGGTCGACCTCCAGGGTACGCAGGTCGCGGGCGTTCACGCCGATCACCTGCGCACCGGCCTCCAGGGCACGGTCCGCCTCCTCCTCGGTGTGCACCTCGACCAGCGCGGTCATGCCGAGCGACTCGATCCGCTCCAGCAGCCCGACCAGCGCGTTCTGCTCCAGCGCGGCGACGATCAGCAGCACCAGGTCGGCGCCGTGCGCGCGGGCCTCGTGCACCTGGTAGCTGGAGACCACGAAGTCCTTGCGCAGCACCGGCACGTTCACCGCGGCCCGCACCGCCGCCAGGTCGTCGAGCGACCCGCCGAACCAGCGGCCCTCGGTCAGCACGCTGATCGCCCGCGCGCCACCGGCGGCGTAGTCCCCGGCCAGGTCGGCCGGGTCGGCGATCTCGGCCAGCCGCCCCTTGGACGGCGACGAACGCTTCACCTCGGCGATCACGGCCACGCCGGGGCGGCGCAGCGCCGCGTACGCGTCCAGCGGTGGCGGCGCGGCGGCGGCCAGTTCCCGGATCCGCTCCAGCGGAACCTGCTCCTGGCGCCGGGCCACGTCCTCGCGCACGCCGGCCAGGATCTCGTCGAGCACCCCTGCGGACGGCGCCGCTCCGGCGTCGTCCCCCTCCGCGTGCGCATGCTCAGCAGTCACCAACGGACTCCCCTCTCCGGGCGTCATGGGCCGATGCTAGGGGGCGCCACCTGGCGACGAGTGCCGGGGGGTATGGCGCACCTCACGACATGGGCTGTGGCATGATGGCCGACTTCCGGTGAACGCCATGTCACGCAGCGCCACCGCTGGCATCGACCGTCACCCATCCCCTATCTCACCACGATCGTTCCGGGCCCGCAGGACGGGTTCCGGCGGTGGGCTGTGACCAAGCTCAAGGACCTCCGGCCCTGCCCAGGTCGACCCCGGTGCGACAGCGTTGACCTGTGCTTCACGGCGGCGAAACGTCCACCCGGAAGCATCGTCGTCGGGCACACTCGACGCCGGCGGCTGCCGACCGTCGCCAACGATCTCGTATGGGGTGACCATGAGCGCCAACGGGCCGACCCAGACCATCGGCTTGACCACCATCTCCCGTACCGTCGCCTCGCTCGCCGTCGGCGTGGTGCACACGCTCGAACGCGCGGTGGCCGGTGAGGGCCGGATGCGTACCGCCCGGGGCAACGCCTGGGAGGCGGTCTGCGCCGACCGGGCCCGCGCCGCCCAGCGCCGCGAGCTGGAGCGGCTGGTGGCCGAGCTGGCCGCCGCGCGGGCCGCGGCCCGGCAGCGGCGCGACGCCCGCGAGGCGCAGCCGGTCAGCTGACCGTCGGGTCCTCGCCCCGGTCGAGCGCGTCCCACGCGTCCCGGGTGCCGCGTTCGACCGCCGGCCGGCCGGGCTCGTCCGCCGGGGCGGACCGCCGCTCGTACCGGGCGCCCATCGCCGGCCAGCCGTCGCCGCGCAGCGCGGTGAACGCGCCGCCGGCCGCCAGAGCAACGCCGCCGGCCAGCACCAGCGCCGGCCACTGCCGGCTCACGCCGATCTCGGTCAGGCCGATCCCGCCGCCGACCGCCACCGCCAGGCCGACGCCGGCCAGCAGCACACCCAGCAGCCGGCGCAGCCGGCCCCGGGTGGCGAGCACCGCGCCGCCGCCGGCGAGTCCCACGTACGTCAGCGCCAGCACCCAGGGCAGCAGCTCCGTACCGGTGCGCCCGGCCCGGCCGGACGGCAGCGACCCCCGGGCGGTCACCTCGACCGCCCAGGTCCGGGTCACCGCCCAGCAGGCCAGGCCCGCACCGGCCAGGCAGAGCAGCACCGCGTACGCGAGTTCGCGCCGGCCGCGGGCGGTCGGCGCGGTGGTGCCGGGCGCGCTCACCGGGCGGCCCGCAGCGTCTCGGCGGCCGCGATGGCGGCGAGGACCGCGGCGGCCTTGCTGCGCGTCTCCTGGTCCTCGGCGGCGGGGTCCGAATCGGCCACGATCCCGGCACCGGCCTGCACGTAGGCGCGGCCGTGGCGAATCAGCGCGGTACGGATGGCGATGGCCATGTCCAGGTCGCCGCCGAAGGCGAAGTAGCCGACGGTGCCGCCGTAGACGCCGCGCCGCACCGGCTCCAGCTCCTCGATGATCTCCATGGCACGCACCTTGGGCGCGCCGCTGAGCGTCCCGGCCGGGAACGTCGCGGCCAGCGCGTCGAACGCCGTGCGGTCGTCGCGCAGCTCGCCGACGACTGTGGAGACGATGTGCATGACGTGGCTGTAGCGCTCGATGGTGGCGAACTCGGGCACCTCGACGGTGCCCGGGCGGCACACCCGGCCCAGGTCGTTGCGGCCCAGGTCGACGAGCATCACGTGCTCGGCGCGTTCCTTGGGGTCGGCGAGCAGTTCGGCGGCGAGCTTGGCGTCGCCTTCCGGGGAGCCGCCGCGCGGCCGGGTGCCGGCGATCGGGTGCAGCAGCGCCCGGCGCCGCCCGTCCGGGCCGGCGCTGACCTTGAGGTGCGCCTCCGGCGACGAGCCGACGATGTCGAAGCCGTCGAAGCGCAGCAGGTACATGTACGGGCTGGGGTTCGTGGTGCGCAGCACCCGGTAGACGTCGAGCGGGTCGGCGTCGGTGGGGCGCTCGAAGCGCTGGCTGAGCACGATCTGGAAGCACTCGCCGGCCCGGATCGCCTCCTTGGCCGCCTCCACCGCCTGCGGGTAGCCGCCCTCGGGGGTGCGGCTGACCACCTCGCCGACGCCGGGCCGGCCCACAGTCGAGACCATGGGCGGGATCGGCCGGGACAACGCGCTGGTCATCGCGTCGAGGCGGCCCACGGCGTGGTGGTACGCGGCCTCGACCCGCCCGGCCCGGTCGGGGTCGTCCAGCGGCGGCAGCACCGCGTTGGCGACCAGGATCGCGGAGCCCTCGTAGTGGTCGAGGACCACCAGGTCGGTCGCGAGCATCATGCCCAGCTCGGGCACGTCCAGCTCGTCCTCGGTCAGCTCGGGCAGGCGCTCGAAGCGGCGGACCAGGTCGTACCCGAGGTAGCCGACCAGGCCGCCGGTCAGCGGCGGCATGTCACCGGCCGGGTCCCAGCCCGGCCCGGCGAGCGCGGCGACCGTCTCGCGCAGCACGGTGACCGGGTCGCCACCGGTGGGCACGCCCGCCGGTGGCGTGCCGGTCCAGCTCGCCGCGCCGTCGCGCTCGGTGAGCGTGGCGCTGCTGCGGACGCCGATGAACGAGTAGCGCGACCAGGCCGTGCCGGCCGAGCCGACGCCCTGTTCGGCGGACTCCAGCAGGAACGTGCCGGGACCGCCGGCCAGCTTGCGGTAGACCCCGACCGGCGTCTCCGCGTCGGCGAGCAGCCGCCGGGTCACCGGCACGACCCGCCAGCGGGCGGCCAGGTCGGCGAAGGTGGACCGGTCCGGGCTGACCGTGCCGTCGGTCACGGGGTCGCCTCCGGGGAGCTGACCGGCAGTTCGGTGAAGAAGCAGGTGCGCTGCCCGGTGTGGCAGGCCGCGCCGACCTGCTCGACGCTGACCAGCAGCGCGTCGCCGTCGCAGTCGAGCGCCACCGAGCGCACGTACTGGTGGTTGCCCGACGTGGCGCCCTTGACCCAGTACTCGCCGCGGCTGCGCGACCAGTAGGTGGCCCGGCCGGTGGTGAGCGTGCGGTGCAGCGCCTCGTCGTCCATCCAGGCAACCATCAGCACCTCGCCCGAGTCGTGGGCGCGGACCACGGCGGCGACCAGGCCGTCCGGGGTGCGGCGGAGCTTCACCGCGATGGCCGGGTCGAGCCGGGACGGGCGGGCCGGTCCGGGAGCGGGGGCGCCGGTCAGCGGCGCGTCAGGGGCGGGCACGGTTGACCATTCTCCCGCACGCGGTCCGGGCACCGCCGACGTGTCCCGGGAGGCGGTCGTCACCGTGCCCAGCGCCCGGCCCAGCCGGGCGAGGTAGCGGTCCACCCGGCCGTCGACCAGCGCCTCGGCCAGGTCCGCGCCGTGGGTGGCGGCGATCTCGCCGGCGTACGGGCGGATCAGCGGGAGGATGCCGGTGACCAGCCGTCCGGCGGCGGCGCCGACCTCGGCCGGGTCACCGGCGCGCAGGCCGAGGCAGAGCAGCATGTCGTGGCGGTAGCCGGGCGGGGCGACCGGCAGGTCCAGCGCGGCGGTCAGGGCGGCCCGGCGGGACACCACGCGCACGGTCGGGTTGGCCGGCCGCAGCACCGAGGGGCAGAGCCGGGCCAGGTCGGCCGCGGCGAGCCGGACCCCGACCGGGTCGTCGGCCACGCGGGCCGCGGCGACCTTGCCCAGCGTCGCGATCAGCTCCTCCAGTCGCGGCTCGTCGGCGGGCTGGCAGAGCACCGGCAGGTCGATCAGGCGGCGCCATTCCGGTACGGCCCACAGCAGCCGGGCGGGCGCGGTGACCGGGAGCCCGAACGCCCAGTCGGCGGGCTGGCCGAGGCGGCGTACCCAGGAGCGGACGTCGCGGGCGGCCACCGACACGTGCACGAGGCGACCGGCGAACTCGGTCAGGTACGCCCGCCGGGCCGCGTACGGCGTGCCGCGGCGGGACGTGGCCTGCCGGGCGCCCGCACCGGCGGGCCGTCCGTCGTCGGCGGCCACGAGCACGTCCACGTCCACGTCGCTGTGCTCGGTGGCGGCCCGCCGGGCGTGGCTGCCGCGCAGCATGATCCCGACGACCGGCCGGTCGGCGGCCTGCCGCAGGCGGGCGGCCCAGTCGTCGAGGAACGCGGTGTCGGGCAACTGCGCTGGACCCACGGCGCCATGGTGCCGAAATCCGATCTTCACCGCAATGACCGTTGCCGGACCCCGTGTCCGCCACTGGGGCGTTCAGCCGGATTCCTCCTCCGCCCGGCGGTACGCGTCGATCTTGTGTTCGAGGACCTTCAGGTCCTCCTCCAGCTCGGCCATCCGGGCCAGGACGCGGGCCCGGTGCGCCTCGAACAGCGCCCGCCGCGCGCCGAGCGTGCCGTCCCCGTGCCGGGCCAGTTCGGCGTAGCGGCGCATGTCTCGCACCGGCATCCCGGTGCGCCGCAGCCGGGTGAGCAGGAACAGCCAGTTGACGTCGGACTCGGTGTAGCGCCGGCGGCCGGACGAGTCCCGCCCGACGCGGCCCACCAGGCCCTCCTGCTCGTACCAGCGCAGCGTGTAGGTGGTCAGGCCGACCCGTTCCGCCGCCTCACCCACGGTGAGGCTCATCTCCCGCGTGCTGATGTCCACGCCCCCCAGGCTTCCAGTTCGAGCGCACTCGAAGTCAAGTCCCGTTGCCCGCGAGGAGGAATTCACCTACCGTTGAGTTCAACGGGTGATGAATTGACGGAGGCGAGCATGGACGACGCGGTGTCGGTCCGCGAGCTGGTGGTCGACCGGGGCGGTCGGCGGGTGCTGCACGGCATCACCTGCGGGGTGCCCCGGGGCACAGTGACCGGGCTGCTCGGGCCCAGCGGCAGCGGCAAGACCACCCTGATGCGCGCGGTGGTCGGCGTGCAGACGGTCGGCTCCGGCGCGGTGGACGTGCTCGGCCGCCCCGCCGGCTCGGCCGACCTGCGCCGCCGGGTGGGTTACCTGACCCAGGCGCCGAGCGTGTACGCCGACCTGACGGTGCGGGAGAACGCCCGCTACTTCGCGGTGCTCCAGGGCCGGGGCCGCGCCGAGGCCGACCGCGCGGTGGCCGACGTCGGCCTGGCGAACGCGGCCGACCAGCTCGTCGGCACGCTCTCCGGCGGCCAGCGCAGCCGCGCCTCGCTCGCCTGCGCGCTCGTCGGCGAACCGGAGCTGGTGGTCCTCGACGAACCCACCGTCGGCCAGGACCCGGTGCTGCGGGCCGACCTGTGGGCCCGGTTCCACGCCATGGCCGCGAACGGCACCACGCTGCTGGTCTCCAGCCACGTGATGGACGAGGCGGCCCGCTGCGACCGGCTGCTGCTCATCCGCGAGGGCCGGCTGGTCGCCGACGACACCCCGGCCGCGGTCCGCGCCGCAACCGGGACCGACGACCTGGAGGAGGCGTTCCTGCGCCTGATCCGCGACGCCGAGGGAGAGGCGCGATGAACGGACGGATCCTGGCCGCCACCACCGGGCGCATCCTGCGCCAGCTCCGGCACGACCGGCGGACCGTGGCGCTGCTCGTGGTGGTGCCGTCGGTGCTGCTCACGCTCGTCTACTTCATGTACGTCGACCAGCCCGCCCCGCCCGGCGCGCCGAGCACGTTCGACCGGGTGGCCCTGATCATGCTGGGCTTCTTCCCGTTCATCATCATGTTCCTCGTGACCAGCATCGCCATGCTCCGCGAGCGCACCACCGGCACGCTGGAGCGCCTGCTCACCACGCCGCTGGGCAAGCTCGACCTGCTGTTCGGGTACGGCATCGCGTTCGGCCTGGCCGGGGTGCTCCAGTCCACTGTCGCCTCGGTCGTCGCGTACCGGGTGTTCGGGCTGGAGACCGCGGGCAGCGGGTGGCTGGTCGTGCTGATCGCCGGGGTGAACGCGGTGCTCGCGGTGGCGCTCGGGCTGTTCTGCTCGGCGTTCGCCCGCACCGAGTTCCAGGCGGTCCAGTTCATGCCGGTGGTGGTGGCCCCGCAACTGCTGCTGTGCGGCCTGTTCGTGCCGCGCGACCAGATGGCCGGCTGGCTCCAGGCGGTCAGCGACGCGCTGCCGCTGTCGTACGCGGTCGAGGCGCTCCAGGAAGTCGGCGCGCACGCCGAGCCGACCGGGACGATGTGGCGGGACGTGGCGATCGTGGCCGGGGCGGCGGTGGCGGCGCTGGTGCTGGCCGCCGCGACGCTGCGCCGGCGCAGCGGGTGAACGCGCGGCGCACCGGGCGGCGGCCCGGCAGCCCGGACACCCGTGAGGCCATCCTCGCCGCGGCGCGGGAGGCGTTCGCCGAGCGCGGCTTCGACGCCGCGTCGATCCGGGCCATCGCCGCGGCGGCCGGCGTGGACCCCGCGCTCGTGCACCACTACTTCGGCGGCAAGGAGGAGCTGTTCCGGGCCGCCACGGCGTTCCCGGCCGACCCGGGGCGGCTGCTGCCGGCGGTGCTCGCCGGCGGCCCGGACGCGGCCGGCGAGCGGATGGTCCGGGTGTTCCTGGAGGTCTGGGACTCCCCCACCGGCACGGCGGCGGTGGCGCTGCTGCGCTCGGCCGTCAGCAACGACTGGACCGCGCGCCTGCTGCGCGAGTTCCTGGTCACGCAGGTGCTGCGCCGGGTGCTCGACCACCTCGGCGTCGACCCGGCGCAGCGCGCGCTGCGCGGTGGGCTGGTCGCCACCCAGCTCGCCGGGCTGGCCATGATGCGGTACGTGCTCCGTCTCGACGCGGTCGCCACCGCCGAGCCGGCGACGCTGGTGGCCGCCATCGGCCCGACGGTCCAGCGGTATCTGACCGGCGACATCACCTGAGCCTCCCGGCCGCCGGCTCCGGCAGCCGGGACGGCGCCGCTCAGGCCGCGGCCCGGGGGCAGAGCATCGGGTGCAGCAGGCGGGACAACTCCGCCACGTCGGCGACGGGTCGGGGGAAGGCGAGCCGGGCCCGCCGGGTCGCGCCGGGCCGTCCGTGCGCGACCAGCAGCCCGTACCTGTCGATCCGGACCACCCGGGGAACCTGGTCGCCGGGCAGGGCGAGCCGCCGCCGCAGGTAGTCGCCGACCTGCTCGGCGTGGTGGTCGGCCAGGTCGGCCAGCAGGTCGGCCTCGACCGGGTGCAGCGGGTCCGGCTCGGCCTCCGCGAACGCCTCCGGGTCGACCCGGCACACGCGCCCGGCGCGCTCCCAGCGGGCCTCGGCCACCTCGAAGCGGTGCAGGTGGAACCGGCGGCCCACGTCGAGCAGGTCGCCGACCGGATCGGTGGCGGCGAAGTCGACCGCCGCGTCGCGTGCCTCGTCCCCGTCCAGCCGGGCGGCCCAGCCGGAAACCCAGGCCCGGCCGAGCGAGGGCGCACCGGCGGCCGGCGGCAGGTCGAGCACGTCGAGCACGGTGGCCACGTCGGTGTCGCCCGCCGGCGGCACGAGCGCCGCGGCGAGGTCACTGACCACGGGTACGAGCAGCAGCACCCGCCCGTCCGGGTCGACGGCGTGCCGGACCTGGTGCGGGCCGGGATGCCGGGCCAGGTGAACGAGGGCGGGCAACCGGCCCGCGACCAGGGTTCGCACGATCTCCACCGGGCTGGGCCGCATGATCCCGACCTCCTCAATATAGGTTAGGCTTACCTAAGAAGCAGGCTAGACGATCGGAGACGTCGACGTGAACCACCCCCGGCCCAAGGCCCGGCTCTCCCGCGCCCTCGGTATCCCGCTGACCCGCAAGTGCGTGCGGTACTTCGAGCGGCGCCCCTATCCCCCGGGCGTGCACGGCCGGTCCCGCCGCACCACCTCCGACTACCAGGTGCGGCTGCTGGAGAAGCAGCGGCTGCGCCACCAGTACAACGTCAGCGAGGCCCAGCTGCGCCGGCTGTTCGACGAGGCCGCCCGGGGCGCCGGCAAGACCGGCGAGACGCTCGTCGCGCTGCTGGAGCGGCGCCTCGACGCGGTGGTGCTGCGGGCCGGGCTGGCGCGCAGCATCTACCAGGCCCGCCAGCTCGTCGCGCACGGCCACATCACAGTCGACGGGCGCAAGGTCGACCGGCCGTCCTACCGGCTGCGGCCCGGCCAGGTGGTCGGCGTACGCGAGCGCAGCCGCGCGCTGCCGCCGTTCCAGCTCGCCGCCGCCGGCGCGCACGCCGACGCGCAGCCCCGGCCGTACCTGTCGGCGCAGCCGGCCGAGCTGCGCGCCACGCTGGTGCGCGAACCGGCCCGGCACGAGGTGCCGGTGGTGTGCGACGAGCAGCTCGTGGTGGAGTTCTACTCCCGCTGACCGGTTACCGGGTCTGCTCCAGCCAGGAGGCGTACAGCAGGGCGTAGACCGAGTCGGTGTCGCGGACCAGCTCCTCGTGCGGGCCGCGCTGCACGATCCGGCCCCGGTCCACCACGATCACCTCGTCCGCCGCCTGCGCGGTGGACAGCCGGTGCGCGATGGCGAGCGTGGTCCGGCCCCGGGTCACCGCGTCGAGCGTCCGTTGCAGGCGGACCTCGGTGGCCGGGTCGACAGCGCTCGTCGCCTCGTCCAGCACCAGCAGGTCCGGGTCCGCGACGTACGCCCGGGCCAGCGCCACGAGCTGCCGCTCGCCGACGCTCAGCGCCTCCCCGCGCTCGCCGACCGGCGTGTCCAGCCCGGACGGCAGCCCGTCCAGCCAGTCGGACAGGCCCAGCTCGCCGAAGGCGGCGGTGAGCCGCTCGTCGGTCAGGTCGGGGCGGGCGAAGCGGACGTTCTCCCCGACCGTGGCGTCGAACAGGAAGCCGTCCTGCGGCACCATCACCACCCGGGAGCGCAGCGAGTCGAAGCGCACCTGCCGCAGGTCGACCCCGGAGAGCAGCACCGCGCCCTCGGTCGGATCCATCAGGCGGGTGAGCAGCTTGGCGAACGTGGTCTTGCCGCTTCCGGTCTCGCCCACCACCGCCACCCGGCTCTTGGCCGGAATGTCCAGCGTCACGTCGTGCAGCACCGGCGGCCCGCCGGGGTAGGCGAACGTCACGCCGGCGAACCGGGCGTCCAGCGGCCCCGGCGGCAGCTCCCGCCCCTGCTCGCCCGGGTCGGCCACGTCCGGGGAGACGTCCAGCACGTCCAGCACCCGGCGCCAGCCGGCGATCGCGTTCTGCGCCTCGTTGAGCACCTCGGTGGCGATCTGCACCGGCTGGATGAACAGCGTGACCAGGAACAGGAACGCGGTGAGCTGACCGATCGACAGCGTGCCGTCGACGCCCAGGCTGACCCCGACCACCACCACGCCGGCCAGCGCCAGCCCGGCGGCCAGCTCCCCCACCGAGCTGCCCATGATGCTGATCCGGATCGCCCGCTGCTGGGCCACCCGCTGCCCGTCGATGGCCGTGTCGAGCCGCCGCGCGGTGCGCCCGGCGATGCCGTACGCCCGGATCACCGGCGCGCCCACCACGCTCTCGCCGATCGCCCCGAGCAGCGTGCCGGTGCGCTGCCGCACCAGCCCGTACGCCCCGGCGAGGCGGCGCTGCAACTGCCGGATCACCAGCACCGCCGGCGCGAACGCGACGAGCACCACGAGCGTCAACTGCCAGGAGTACGCGAGCATCACGGCTGTGGTGACCAGCAGCTGGCCCAGGTTGACGATGAGGATCACGCCGCCCCACTGGAGGAACTGGGTGATCTGGTCGACGTCGCTGGTGACCCGGGAGACGAGCGAGCCGCGCCGCTCGGACTGCTGGTGCAGCATGGACAGGTCGTGCACGTGCCGGAACGCCCGGGTGCGCACCCCGGCCAGCGCGGTCTCGCTGACGGTGAACAGCCGGCGCATCATCAGGTAGCCGCAGATGGTGGTGACCACCAGCACCCCGGCGGTGATCGCCACGGTGAGCGAGATGACGTTCAGGTCGAGCCCGCCGACGATTCCGTGGTCGATGCCGCGCTGCACCGCCACCGGCACCGCGACCCGGCCGACCATGTAGACCAGCGCCAGCGCCAGCGTGCCGGCGAGGCCGGTGCGCAGCTCCGGGGAGAGCGCCAGCCCGCGCCGCAGCGTCCGCCAGGTCGACTCGGTGGTCTCGGTGTTCCGGTCCGCCTCCGCCGTGGTCGCGCTCACCGGGCCCGCCGTTCATTCGCGACTGCGGGGCTCCGCTCCGCTGCACTCCTCGCGCTCACCGGTCCACCTCCAGGCCCGAGGTCAGCGGCGTGACCTCGTCGTACGTCCGATTCTGCTCGCGTTCCTGCTCGGCCTGCTCGTACGCGGTGACCAGGTCGGCGTAGCCGGGCACGGTGGCCAGCAGCTCGGTGTGGGTGCCGCGGGCGACCACCCGGCCCTGCTCCACGTAGATCACCTCGTCGGCGAGCGCGATGGTGGCCCGGCGGTACGCCACCACCAGGATCGACGCCGGGGCGCCGCCGTCGGTCGGCGCGCGCAGCCCGGCCAGGATGGCCGCCTCGACGCGCGGGTCGACGGCGCTCGTGGCGTCGTCGAGCACCAGCAGCCGGGGGCGGCCGGCGAGCGCCCGGGCGAGCGTGAGCCGCTGGCGCTGCCCACCGGACAGCGACGTGCCCCGCTCGCCGACCATGGTGTCCAGCCCGTCCGGCAGCGCGGCCACGAAGCCGTCCGCCTCGGCCAGCCGCAGCGCCGCCCACACCTCGTCGTCGCCGATGCCGGCGCGGTCGAGCGCGATGTTGGCCCGGACCGTGTCGTCGAAGACGAACGGCACCTGCGCCACGAGCGCCACCGTGCCGGCGAGCGAGGCGGCGGTCAGCTCCCGCACGTCCACGCCGTCCAGCGTGACCCGTCCGGCGCCCGGGTCGACCAGCCGCACGGCCAGCGACGCGATCGTCGACTTGCCCGCACCGGTGGGGCCGACCAGGGCGACGGTCTTCCCGGCCGGCACGGTGAACGTCACCTCGCCGAGCACCTGGGCGCCGGGCAGGTGCGCCTCGGCCGGCTCGTACGCGAAGTGCACGTCGTCGAAGGCGAGCGTGGCGGGCTCGCGGGTGGCCGGGTCGAGCGTCCTCGTGCCGTACGGCATCTCGCCGGTGGCGTCCAGCACCCGGCGGACCCGGTCCCAGCCGGCGACGCTGCGCGGCAGTTCGGCCAGCACCCAGCCGATCGCGCGGACCGGGAAGGCCAGCACGGTGAACAGGAACGCGACGCTGACCAGTTCGGTCACGCTGATCGCGCCCTGCCGCAGCCGGATCGCGCCGACCACCAGCACGGCGAGCGTGCCGAGGCTGGGCAGCGTCTCCAGCAGCGGGTCGAACACGCCGCGCAGCCGGCCGACCGAGATCAGCGCGTCGCGCAGCTCACCGGCGCGGGAGGCGAAGCGGGCCGTCTCCTGCGCCTCGCGGCCCATCGTCTTGACCACCAGCGCGCCGTCGAAGCTCTCGTGCGCGATGCCGCTGACCTCGGCCCGCAGCCGCTGTGCCCGGGCCTGCCGGGGCGCCATCCGGCGGGAGTAGACCACGTTGAGCGCGAACAGCGCGGGGAACACGGCGAGGCCGACCAGGGCCAGCGCCCAGTCGGTGAAGAACAGCGAGGCCACCGCGCCGACGAGCATCACCAGCGTGCCGACCGCGAACGGCAGCGGCGCGATCGGGTACCAGGCCGCCTCCACGTCGGAGTTGGCGTTGGACAGCAGCGTGCCGGTGGAGTTGCGGTGGTGCCAGGCTAGCGGCAGTTCCAGGTAGCGGCGGGTGACCCGGCGACGGTAGGCGGCCTGGAGCCGGTACTGCATGTAACCGGCGCCGAGCCGGCGGCCGAAGATGCCGACGACGCGCAGCACGCTGATGCCGAACAGCGCCGTCGCGGCCAGCGCCAGCGCCCCTTCCGCCACCTCGCCGCGCTCCACGGCCGGCACCACCACGTCGCCGACCACCGCCCCGACCACGTACGCGCTGGCGATCACCAGGAGGCCGAACAGCACGCTGCCGCTCACCGCGACCGCGAAGATCCGCGGCTGTTCCCGGATGGCCCGGCCGAGCACCCGTAGCCCTCTGCCGAGCACGTCCCGACTTGTCCCGCTCGCCACGCTCTCCCCCGCCGTAAGCCGCAGTTTTCTCCCCCATCCTTACCGCTCGCCGCCGGTCCCGCCGACCCGGCCGGGATATGTCCGCCGTCACGTTCCCGCCGGACCTGGGTGGAGGGCGGCCGGAACCGGTCCGGCGGCGCGGTCCCGCCGGGCGTGGCGCGCCGATCGGCCGGAACGGGCCTACGATCGGACCATGCCGCGGTACGCCCGAACGGAGCGCGAGGCGCTCGCCGACCTGATGCTGGAACTGGGACCGGACGCACCGACTGTCAACGAGGGGTGGACCACCCGTGACCTGGCGGCGCACCTGCTGGTGCGGGAGCGCCGGCCGGACGCGGCGGGCGGGATCCTGCTGCCGCCGCTGCGCGGCTACGGCGAGTCGGTCCGCCGGCGCATCGCCGCCGGGCCGTACGCCGACCTGATCGCCCGGGTACGCCGTCCCCCGGTGTGGAGCCCGGTCAGCAACCCGCTCACCGACGAGCTGGCCAACGGGATGGAGTTCTTCATCCACCACGAGGACGTGCGGCGCGCCCGGCCGGGCTGGCACCCGCGCGACCTGCCCGCCGGGCAGCAGGCGGTGCTGTGGAAGCGGGCGTCCCTGCTGGCCCGGATGGCGCTGCGGCGGTTCCCGGCCGAGGTGCTGGTGCAGGCCCCGGGGCACGGCGAGCTGCGGGCCGGCGCAGGCGGCGAACGGCTGCGGGTGGTGGGCGCGCCGGGCGAGCTGGTGCTGTTCCTCACCGGACGGCAGCGGGTGGCCCGGGTCCAGGTGGACGGTCCGGCCGAGCGCGCCGAACGTCTGCGTACCGCCGAACTGGGCTTGTGACCGAGGGTGTGCAGCCGATCGCCGGCTGACAGTGGACAGTGGACACCCGAACGTCGATAACGGTTACGTCCTCCCGTACGCTCCTGCGCACCGGCCCGACCCCGCGGGGCGGCGGACAGGGGGACGACGATGCGCGACTTCGCCCTCTCGGCACTGCACGAACCGCCCTTTCCCTCCCGGCGTCACCCAGCCGTCGACCAGGCGGCCGCGGAGAGCGCCGCCTGGGTACGTGACTTCGGCCTGGTGGAGGACCAGGCCGGCCGCCGGCGGCTGGCCGGGGCGCACGCGGCGGAGCTGGCCGCTCGCGCCTGCCCCGAGGCGTCGCCGCACGGGCTGCGCCTGCTCACCGACCTGATCAACTGGCTGTTCGTGGTGGACGACGCCTGCGACGACGACGGGCTCGGAGCGACGCCCACGCTGCTGGCGCCGACGCTCGCCGCGCTGCTGGGGGTGCTCGACCGGCACGGCGACCCGGACGCGCCGGCGCCCGCCGACGGACCGATCGCCCTGGCGCTGCACGACCTGTGCCGGCGGGCCCGCGACCGGGGCCGGCCGGCCCACCTGCTGCGCCTGGTCAGCCAGTTGCGGGAGTACCTGCTGGCGCTGCTCTGGGAGGCCGCCAACCGGGAGCGCCGGCGGGTGCCGGGGGTGGCCGAGTACACGCAGATGCGCCGCCACACCGGCGGGGTGCGTCCCAGCTTCACGGTGACCGACCTGGCCCGCCCGTCCGCGCCCCGCGCCGACCAGCGGGTCGCGCCGGCGCTCACCGTCCTGGACACCCTCGCCACCGACCTGGTCTGCTGGTGCAACGACCTGTTCTCCTACGGCAAGGAGCGCGGCACCGCCCCGGAGGCGCACAACCTGGTCACCACGATCGCGGGTGAGACCGGGCAGGACGAGTCGGCGGCGCTGTACGCGGCGGCGGACCGGTTCAACAAGGCCCTCGCCACGTACGCGGAGCGGGACGCGGCGCTGAGCGTCGTGGCCGACGAGGGGATGCGGGTCTTCCTGGACACCCGCCGGGACTGGATCAGGGCCACCTACGACTGGTCCCGCGCGGCCAGCCGGTACGCCTGAGCGGTTCCAGCAGGCGGACCGGTGGCGACTCGACCGATCGGGGCTAGCCGCTGGCCGGGTGCAGGCAATACCCTTCGGTAACCGCAGACCGGCGTGACCCCCGTCACGTCCCTCCACCCCTGAAGGCGGCTACAGCGATGGCTCTCGATGTACCGTACCGTTCCGTACCGGACATGTTCCTCAAGCGCGTGGCGGATTCCCCCGACCGGCACGCCTTCGCCCACCCCGCACCCGACGACTCGGGCCCGGTCTGGCTGACGTGGGAGCAGGTCGGGCAGCGCGCCAAGGCGATCGCCGCCGGGTTGCACGGGCTCGGTGTCGGCCTGGAGAACCCGGTCGCGATCCTGGCCAACACGCGCCTGGACTGGGTGCTCGCCGACTTCGGCATCATGTGCGCCGGTGGGGCGACCACCACCGTCTACCCCACCACCGAACCCGACGACGCGGTCTACATCATCGCCGACTCCGGTTCGAAGGTGCTCTTCGCGGAGAACCCGGCCCAGGCGGCGAAGATCGCCGGGGCGGACCTGCCCGCGCTGACCCACGTCGTGCTCTTCGACGGCACGCCCGACCCGGCGGCGGCCGTCCCGCAGCTCACCCTGGCCGAGCTGGAGGAGCGCGGCGGCGCCGCGCTGAGCGCCGAACCGGACCTGATCGACATGCTGGTCGCCGGCATCGGCCCGGACCACCTGGCCACGCTGATCTACACCTCGGGCACCACCGGCCGCCCGAAGGGCGTGGAGCTGCTGCACGGCGGCTGGTGCTGGGAGGGCGTGGCGCAGGCCGAGCTGGGCCTGCTGCGCGTCGACGACCTGCAGTACCTGTGGCTGCCGTTGTCGCACTCGTTCGGCAAGACGCTGCTCTGCGGCGCCACGCACGTCGGCCTGCCCACGTATGTCGACGGCCGGGTGGACAAGCTCGTCGACCTGCTGGGCGTGGTGCAGCCGACGCTCATGTGCGGCGCGCCCCGGGTCTTCGAGAAGGTCTACAACAAGGCGGTCACCACCGCGCAGGGCGCGGGCGGCGCCAAGGCCAAGATCTTCGCCTGGGGCGTCGCGGTCGGCAAGGAGAAGGTCGCGCTGGAGCAGGCCGGCAAGCCGGTCCCGGCCGGCCTGCGGATGAAGTACGCGGTGGCCGAGAAGCTCGTGTTCAGCAAGCTCCAGGCCCGGCTCGGCGGCCGGATGCGGGTGCTGGTCTCCGGCGCGGCACCGCTGAGCAAGGAGATCGCCACCTTCTTCGCCGCCGCCAACCTGCCCATCTCGGAGGGCTACGGCCTGACCGAGACCAGCGCGGGCGCGTTCGTGAACCCGCCGGACGGGCTGAAGATCGGCAGCGTGGGCCGCGCCATGGGCGACCTGGAGTGCCGGATCGACACCGACGGCGAGGTCCTGCTGCGCGGCAAGCCGGTCATGCGCGGCTACCACAACCTGCCCGAGGAGACCGCCGCCGCGTTCACCGAGGACGGCTTCTTCCGCACCGGCGACATCGGCACGCTCGACGCCGACGGCTACCTGCGCATCACCGACCGGAAGAAGGATCTGGTCAAGACGTCCGGCGGCAAGTACGTCGCGCCGTCGCACATCGAGGGCATGTTCAAGGCGGTGTGCCCGTACACCTCGCAGGCGGTGGTGATCGGGCAGGCGCGCAACTACTGCACCATGCTCGTCACGCTGGACCCGGACGCGATCAAGGGCTGGGCCGCCGGCACCGCGCTGGAGGGCAGCGACTACACCACGATCGTCACCTCCCCGCAGGCGCGGGAGATGGTCGAGGGGTACGTGGCCGAGCTGAACGCCAAGCTCAACCGCTGGGAGACGATCAAGAAGGTGTCGATCCTCCCCCGTGACCTCACCATCGAGGACGGCGAGGTCACGCCGTCGCTGAAGATCAAGCGCCGCAGCGTGGAGACGAACTTCGCCTCCGAGATCGACAAGATGTACGAGGGCACGCTCGCCGAGCTGTAGTCCGCATCGCCGTACCGTCGCGCCGGCCGTGCCCCACCGTCCCGGGGCACGGCCGCGCGCCGTTCACAGGTGCCGCTGCCGCCAGTGGCTCTGCTCGGCCTCGGCGGCGATCTGCTCCTCCAGCGCGAGCTCGCGTACCCGGCGCCGGTGGCCGTCCTCGGAGCGGGTCTCCCAGGCGACGCCCGCGCCGGTGATCACCCCGAGCACACCGAGCGCGATCAGCTCCGGGATGCGGAACACGAACGGGCCGACGACCGCCAGCGCCACCACCGTGAGCAGCAGCGGCCGGTGCACCTCGCGCAGCGCGAGCCACCAGCACCCGGCGAGGCTGAGCAGGTGCAACGCCACCCCGCCGAACAGGATCGCGCCCCAGAAGCCGCCCAGCGGCAGTCCCCAGGAAGGCGTGTTCGGGTCGGCGGCCTCGGCCAGCAGGTCCTTGAGGCCGAGCGCGTAGAGGATGATTCCGGCCACCATCGGCAGGTGCATGAACGTGTACACGTCGCGCGTCATCCGGACCCGGGTGGCCTCGTCCCGGGCGTGGTGCAGCGCCTGCTCCATCGCGAAGGCGAGCGTGTCGAAGTACGCCCACCACAGCGCCGCGACGACCACGATGCCGAGCAGCGCCGACACCGCCACCGGCCCGGTCAGCGGCAGCCCGTGCTTCGGGCCGAAGCCGAGCGCGATGATCGACTCGCCGAGTGCGACCAGCACGATCAGCGCGTGCCGTTCCGCCCAGTGCCCGGCGGAGACCACCACCCACCACTGGCGGGCGAGCGTCACCCCGCCGACGTACTCGACGAGCAGCGCCAGCGTCCAGAGCGCCAGTTGCAGCGGGATCGAGAACCGTTCCTGCGGCAGCCGCGTCGGCACGGTTCCGGCGATGACCAGCAGCACCGTGGCGACGGTCGGGAACACGGCGCGCAGGAGCAGCCGGCGGCGCCGGACCGGGTCGGCGCGGTCCACCCAGCCGAAGACCGTGAGCTGGGCCATCCGGATCACGAAGTAGCAGCCGGCGAAGACCAGCGGGCCGGGCAGCCCGCCGGGGAGGTCCTCGAACGCGCTGGGCTCGCTGAGAACCAGCATGAACGTCGCCGCCACGGTGACGAAGCCGACCAGCGGCAGCACGCCCTGGTCGGCACGGAAGAAGTTGCCCATCCGGGCGAAGCCGGTCCACGACCACCAGAGCAGCGCCAGCACCAGCAGGAAGCGGTACAGGTTGGCCGGCGTGAGCTCCGAGGCGGTGAGCGTGGTGACGTTCAGGAACGCGAAGACGAAGACCAGGTCGTAGAAGAGCTCAAGCCGGGTGGTGCGGGAACCCGGGGCGGCGGACCGCACGGTCCACGACCGCCGGACACCGCTCCCGTTCCCCACTCGGGCAGTCTGCGGGCACCACCCGTCCCGCAGCCGCCGTTCGGCGCATTCACCACCGGAACGGGCACCGCCCGCTCAGGCGATGACGCTCGGCTCCCGCCACTGTGGCCGGCTGGTGCGGTCCAGGTCGTAGCGGACCGCGGCGAGGCGCCCGACCGCCTCCACCAGCTCGTCGGCGGGCAGCGTGAAGGGCAGCCGCAGGAAGCGTTCCAGCGTCCCGTCCAGGCCGAACCGTGGGCCGGGCGCCAGCCGTACGCCGACCTCCTCGGCCGCGCGGGCCAGCGCGCTGGAGATCGGGCCGTCCAGCTCGGCCCAGAGCGTGACGCCGCCGCTCGGTACCCGTACCCGCCAGTCGGGCAGCCGGTCGGCGAGCGCGGCGACCAGGGCGTCCCGCTGGGCGACGAGCTGCGCCCGGCGGGCGGCCACGATGGCCGGCGCCTCGGTGAGCAGGTGCACGGCGACGAGCTGGTCGAGCACCGGGCTGGCCATGTCCACTCCGACCCGGGCCGCTGCGAGCCGCTGCACCTGGGGCGCGGAGGCGCGTACCCAGCCGATCCGCAGCCCGCCCCAGTAGGGCTTGCTCATGCCGCCGATGCTGATCACCCGGGAGTGCCGGTCGAAGACGGCCACCGGCGGCGGCAGCGTGGTGTCGTCCAGCGGCAGGTCGACGAAGGACTCGTCGACCACCAGGTCGGTGCCGGCCGCGTGGGCCGTCCCGACGAGCCGCTCGCGCAGGTCGGCGGCCATCAGGTGGCCGGTCGGGTTCTGGAACTCGGGGATCACGTACGCGAGCTTCGGCCGGGTCTGCCGGAGGCTGCCGAGCAGCAGTTCGGCGTCCCAGCCCTCGTCGGACAGGCCGTGCGTGGCGATCCGGGCCCGCCGGGCGGACAGCGCGGCCAGCGCGTTGGGGTAGGTGGGCGACTCGACGAGCACCGCGCCGCCGGGCGACAGGGCCAGCCGCAGCACCAGGTCCAGCGCGTGCTGGGTGCCGCTGGTGACCATGATCTGTTCCGGGCTGGTGGGCAGACCGCGCTCGGTGTAGGCGCGGGCCACCGCCTCGCGCAGCTCGATGATGCCGGTCGGGTGGTAGCCGGCACCGCCGAGGTAGCGGGGCAGGTCCTCGGCCGCGGCCCGGGCGGCCGGGACGAGCTGCGGGGGCGCGGACAGCGCGGCCACGCCGAGGTCGATCATGTCGCGGTCGTCCAGCGGCGTCCACAGCCCGGTGCTGGCCACCCGGTGCCCGCCGGGCAGCATGGTCCAGCTCCCCGCGCCCCGGCGGCTGGCCAGGTGGCCGCTCTCCCGCAGTTCCCGGTACGCGGCGGTGACGGTGGTCCGGCTGATCCGCAGCGCCTCGGCCAGTTCCCGCTCGGCCGGCAGGCGTACCCCGAGTGGCAGCCGCCCGTCGGCGAGCAACCCGCGGACGGCGCCGGCGAGCGCGGCGTAGTCGGGGCTGCGCCGACGGCCCGGCAGGGCGTGCCACTGGCCGAGGAGTCGCGCCAATTGGACGCCGCGCACCTGGCTGGTCATGGCCACACCTCCGAAATTGGCACCCTTGATGACCGCGATTGGCCCCTAGGGTGGCATGCATGGCACCGCTTGGCAATCTCCGGCACCGGCCCGCGCGACGACTCACCCAGCTCTATGCCGGGCTGGTCCTGTACGGCGTCAGCATGGCGCTGATGATCCGGTCGGAGCTGGGCCTGGACCCGTGGGACGTGTTCCACCAGGGGCTCGCCCGGCAGACCGGCCTGTCCTTCGGCACCGTCACCATCGCCGTCGGCGCCCTCGTACTGCTGCTCTGGATCCCGCTGCGGCAGCGGCCCGGCCTCGGCACGGTCAGCAACGTCGTGGTGATCGGACTGGTCGTCGACGCCACCCTGGCCGTGCTGCCGCCCGGGGAGGGCATGCCGGCGCGCGTCGCGCTGCTCGTCGCCGGGATCGTCGCCAACGGCGCCGCCACCGGCCTCTACCTCGGCGCCGGGCTCGGCCCCGGCCCGCGCGACGGCCTGATGACCGGCTTCGTCGCCCGCCACCCCCGGTTCTCGGTCCGGCTGGTCCGCACCGTCATCGAGATCACCGTGCTGGCGCTCGGCTGGCTGCTCGGCGGCACCGTCGGCCTCGGCACGGTGGCCTACGCGCTGACCATCGGCCCGCTGGCCCAGTTCTTCATCCCGGTCTTCGCGCTGCCCGCACGACCGGCGGCCGGCGCCTACGCTACGTGACCACGGCCGGGCCGACCGCCACGGCCGGCCCGAGCCGCAACGCGCTGAGCTGCGACGACGCAGAACCGGGAAACCAGGTGTTTCCTCCGCCGTCGCCGCCGGGCATCATTCCTGCATGGGGGAGAACGGATGGCGTTGGAGCGACGCCTGGATCTTCGTCGCGTTGGTCATCGCCAGTGGCGCCGGCCGGCACCGGCGGGCCGCCGCGACACGCCGCCCCGAAGGCGTACGGCTGGCCGACGTCCTCTCCACCGCCGACCACCTCAACCAGGCCATCCCGGAGCGGCACGAGGTGGAGGGGGCGGTCCGGCGGCTCGTCGGCGCGGGCCTGGTCAGCGTCGCCGACGGCTGGTTCCGGGTCACCCCGGACGGTGAGCGGCTCTGGCGCACCCGGCCCAGCGCCGGGCTCGGCACCACTGTCGACACGGTGCAGGGCGTGCTGACCCGGCGGCACCCGCCCGCCGAGTCCGAGTGGCAGCTCGACGAGGACGACCACGCCGCCGCCGTGCAGGAGTACGTGGTCCGGTCGATCCCGATGCCGCGCCGCTCCCCCGAGGGGCACTCCGGCCGGCAGTGACCGCCGCCTCAGCGCACCGGGTGCCCGGCGCCGCGCAGCGCGTCCTTGACCTCGCCGACCGTGAGTTCGCCGAAGTGGAAGACGCTCGCCGCGAGCACCGCGTCCGCCCCGGCGCCGATCGCCGGCGGGAAGTGGGCCACCTCGCCCGCACCGCCGCTGGCGATCACCGGCACGTCGACCACCTCGCGGACCGCCTGGATCAGCGGCAGGTCGAACCCGGCCTTGGTGCCGTCGGCGTCCATCGAGTTGAGCAGGATCTCGCCCGCGCCCAGCTCGGCGCCGCGCGCCGCCCACTCGACCGCGTCCAGCCCGGTGCCCCGCCGGCCGCCGTGCGTGGTCACCTCGAAGCCGCTCGGCGTCGTGCCGTCCGGTGCGCGGCGCACGTCGAGCGAGAGCACCAGGACCTGGCGGCCGAACCGGTCGGCGATCTCGGCGATCAGCTCCGGCCGGGCGATGGCGGCGGTGTTCACGCCCACCTTGTCCGCACCGGCGCGCAGCAGCGTGTCGACGTCGGCGACCCGGCGGACGCCGCCGCCCACGGTGAGCGGGATGAAGACCGACTCGGCGGTGCGCCGCACCACGTCGAGCATGGTGCCCCGGTCGCTGGACGACGCGGTGACGTCGAGGAAGGTCAGCTCGTCCGCGCCGGCCCGGTCGTACGCCGCCGCCAGCTCCACCGGGTCGCCGGCGTCGCGCAGGTCGAGGAAGTTGACCCCCTTGACCACGCGCCCGGCGTCCACGTCCAGACACGGGATGACCCGTACCGCCACCGTCATGCCCCGAGCCTAACGAACGCGCGGGCGGTGGTGACCCGCCGGTGAGGCCGGTCACCACCGCCCGCTGTGGAGTGCGTTCGCGCCGGTCAGAGACGGACCAGCATCTTGCCGAGGTTCTCGCCGCGCAGCAGGCCGAGGAACGCCTCGGGGGCCTGCTCGATGCCGTCCACGATCGTCTCGTCGTACGACAGCCGGCCCTCGCGCAGCCAGCCCGCCACCTCCTGCACGAACTGCTCCCGCAGGTGACCGTGGTCACCGACGAGGAAGCCGCGCAGCGTCAGCCGCTTGCCGATCACCAGCGCCAGGTTGCGCGGCGCGGCCGGCGGCTCGGTGGCGTTGTACTGCGCGATCATGCCGCAGATCGCGGCCCGGCCGTGCAGGTTCATCGCCCCGATCGCGGCCTCCAGGTGGTCGCCGCCGACGTTGTCGAAGTACACGTCGACGCCGTCCGGGGCGGCGGCCCGGAGC
The DNA here is from genome assembly GCF_003667485.1 of Micromonospora sp. BL1. NCBI lineage: Bacteria > Bacillati > Actinomycetota > Actinomycetes > Micromonosporales > Micromonosporaceae > Micromonospora > Micromonospora sp. BL1. Next base: position 9,744 of record NZ_RCVK01000351.1, on the reverse strand, counting down.
TGCTTGTACACCGGGCCGTCGTGGTAGTCGAAGGCGGCGTCGAAGCCGAGCGCGGTGAGGCGTTCCACCTTCGCCGCGGAACCGGCGCTGCCGATCACCCGCCCGGCGCCGCGCAGCTTCGCGATCTGGCCGACCATGCTGCCGACCGCGCCGGCCGCGCCGGAGACGAACACCGTCTCCCCCGGCCTCATCGCCGCCACGTCGAGCAGCCCGGCGTACGCGGTCAGCCCGGTCATGCCGAGCACGCCCAGGTACGCGGTGACCGGTGCCAGGCCGGGATCGACCTTGCGGACGCCCTTGGCGTCCACCAGCGCGTACTCGCGCCAGCCGAGCCCGTGCAGCACCGTGTCGCCGGGCTTGACGCCGCCGGCCTCGCCGGCCACCACCTCACCGATCGCGCCGCCGTCCAGCGGTGCGTCGAGCGCGAACGGCGGCACGTACGACTTGACGTCGTTCATCCGTCCGCGCATGTACGGGTCGACGGACATGAACCGGTTGCGGACCACTACCTGTCCCGGACCCGGCGTCGGCACCTCGGTGGTGACCAGCCGGAAGTTCTCCGGGGTCGGCCAGCCCTCCGGCCGGGACGCCAGGTGGATCTCCCGGCTCATCCCGCTCATCGGGCCTCGCGGACCGTGCGCGTGACCTCGACGTTGCCCCGGGTCGCGTTGGAGTAGGGGCAGACCTGGTGGGCCGCGTCCACGAGCTGCTCGGCGGCGGCGCGCTCGACAGCGGGCAGGTCCACCACGAGCGTCACGGCCAGGCCGTAGCCGCCGCTGCCGTTCGGGCCGATGCCGACCTCGGCCTCGACGACCGAGCCGGAGACGTCCGCCTTGGAGTGGCGGGCCACCACGCGCAGCGCGGAGTGGAAGCAGGCCGCGTAGCCGGCCGCGAAGAGCTGCTCCGGGTTGGCCGCGCCGCCGGCGCCACCCATCTCCTTCGGTACGGCGAGATCCAGCTCGACGGTGCCGTCGGAGGTCCGGACGTGACCGTCGCGGCCGTCGCCGGTGGCGCGGGCGGAGGCGGTGTAGAGCACCTGCATGTCACTGCTCCTTCTGTCGGTGGATCGTCTCGGTGACCCGGGTGAGGATGCCGTGCAGGAAGACCAGTTCGGTCTCGGTGAGCCCGGTCGCGGTGGCCACCCGGCGCGGCACGTCACCCATCCGCTCCCGCAGCGCCCGGCCCCGGTCGGTGAGGCCCACCTCGACCCGGCGCTCGTCGGCGGCCGAGCGGGTACGCACCACCAGACCGGCCGCCTCCAGCCGCTTGAGCAGCGGGGAGAGCGTGCCGGAGTCGAGCCGGAGCTGACCGCCGAGCTCGGAGACCGTGGGGGCGTCGTCGTCGTGCTCCCAGAGCACCAGCAGCACCAGGTACTGCGGGTAGGTCAGTCCGTGCTCGTCGAGGATGGGCCGGTAGACGTCGGTCAGGGCGCGCGACGCCGCGTAGAGCGCGAAGCACACCTGCCGGCGCAGCACCAGATCATCGGTCACACCCTGAACCGTAGCGTGCAATCAAGTTGTGCACAACTTATCGGGCCGCGAGACGGCCGGCGCCGACCGCGCCGGGGACCGGTCAGCGGTCCGGCAGGTACGCCTCCAGCTCGACCTCGACCAGGAGATCCGGATCGATCAGCCCGGCCACGACCACCATCGTGGCGACCGGACGCACCGGGCCGAACACCGCGTTGTGCGCCCGGCCCACCTCGTCGGCGTAGATCCGGTCCGTCACGTACATCCGCGTCCGCACCACGTCACCCGGCCCGGCGCCGACCTCGGCCAGCGCGTCCAGGCCGATCCGGATCGCCTGCGCGGTCTGCGCCGCCGCGTCGCCCGCGTGCGCCACCCGGCCGTCCACGGTGGAGGTGCAGCCGGCGGTGATCGCCAGCGAGCCGGCCCGGACCACCCGGGAGTAGCCGTACAGCGCCTCCCACGGGCCGCCCGAGCCGAGCCGGGTCACCACCCCGGCGTCCACGGGCGTCCGGACCGGCTCGGCCGTCACGCGCCGGCCCGCAGCGTCGCCAGCGCCTCGGCGACGGTGAACGCGCCCGCGTAGAGCGCCTTGCCGGCGATCACACCCTCCACGCCCACCGGCTCCAGCGTGGCCAGCGCCCGCAGGTCGTCCAGCGTGGACACGCCGCCGGAGGCGATCACCGGGGCGTCGGTGCGGGCGCACACCTCGCGCAGCAGGTCCAGGTTGGGCCCGCGCATGGTGCCGTCCTTGGTGATGTCGGTGACCACGTACCGCGCCGCCCCGGCGGCGTCGAGCCGGGCCAGCACCTCGTAGAGGTCACCGCCGTCGCGGGTCCAGCCGCGCGCCGACAGGGTACGGCCGCGCACGTCCAGCCCGATCGCCACCCGGTCGCCGTACTCGCCGCAGATCCGGTCGCACCACTGCGGGTCCTCCAGCGCGGCGGTGCCGATGTTGACCCGGGCCGCCCCGGTGCCGAGCGCCGCCCGCAGCGACTCGTCGTCGCGGATGCCGCCGGACAGCTCCACCTTCACGTCCAGCTTGCCGACCACCTCGGCGAGCAGCGCGGCGTTGGAGCCCCGCCCGAACGCGGCGTCCAGGTCGACCAGGTGGATCCACTCCGCGCCGTCGGACTGCCAGGCCAGAGCCGCGTCCAGCGGGTCGCCGTACGCGGTCTCGCTACCGGCGGCGCCCTGCACGAGCCGGACGGCCTGGCCGTCGGCGACGTCCACGGCGGGCAACAGGGTGAGGCTCAACGCTTCTCTCCTCGGATCCTCAACGACGGTCCAGCGCGATCACCACGACCGCGGGCAGGACCAGCAACAACAACACGACCAGCACCAGCCGCAGCGCGAGGTCGTCCACCAGATTCCAGATGGCGACCACCGCCACCACGGTGAGCACCAGGATCGTCGCCCGCTCGCGGCGGGTGTGCCGGCGCAGCCGGCCGGTACGGCCGCGCCGCAGCGACGGCGTCAGCCGGCGTACCAGAGAACGACGCCGCTCCCGGCGCGCCACCCGGCGGGCGCGGACGGCGCGCGCCCGCTCCTGCTCGGCCTCGCGCGCCGCGCGGCGGCGGGCCCGCTCCTTGCTCACGCGAGCACTCGCGGACGCCCCGCCCGCGTGACCCGGACCGGTCCGGTCACAGCGTGCCGAGCCAGTTGCGCAGCAGCGCGGCACCGGCGTCGGCCGACTTCTCCGGGTGGAACTGCGCGGCCGACAGCGGCCCCCGCTCCACCGCCGCGACGAAGTCCGCGCCGTGGTGCGAGGTGGTCACCGCGGCACCCGCCTCGGCCAGCGCCGCCGGGTCGGTCACGCCGTAGGAGTGGACGAAGTAGAACCGGGTGTCGTCCGGCAGCCCGGCGAACAGCGCCGAGCCGGCCGGTGGCCGCACGGTGTTCCAGCCCATGTGCGGCAGCCGCCGCGCGGGCAGCCGGGTCACGCCGCCCGGCAGCAGCCCGAGCCCCTTGGTGACCACGCCGTGCTCCTCGCCGTGCCCGAACAGGATCTGCATGCCGACGCAGATGCCCAGCACCGGCCGCCCGGCGGCGACCCGGTCGGCGATGACCGGCCCGGCGCCCAGCGCCTCGATCCCGGCCATGCACGCGGCGAACGCGCCCACGCCCGGCACCACCAGACCGTCGGCCGACGCGGCGGCGTCCAGGTCGTCGGTGACAGTCACCTCGGTGCCGGCCCGCGCCACCGCGCGCTCGGCCGAGCGCAGGTTGCCCGAGCCGTAGTCGAGCACCACCACCCGTGCCATCAGCTCTCCCCCGGCAGCAGCCAGAGCACCCCGGCGACGGTGGCCAGCACGGCCAGCAGGCCGGTGATCACCACGGCGGCGCGGGGCGCGCCCTGCTTGAGCAGCGACCACGTCCCGCCGACCAGCAGGCCGGCCAGGATCAACAGAAGTGTGGGCAGCACCTTCATCAGAGCGCGCCCTTCGTGGACGGCACCACGCCCGCGTTACGCGGATCGATCGCGGTGGCCTCGCGCAGCGCGCGGGAGACGGCCTTGAACTGCGCCTCGACCACGTGGTGGGCGTCCGGGTGGCCGCCGGGACGGGCCGCGCGCAGCACGTCCACGTGCAGCGTGATCCGGGCCGACTGGCCGAACGACTCCCAGATGTGCCGGGTCATGCTCGTCGGGTAGACCGGCCCGATGTACGGGGCCAGCGCCGGCTCGTCGTGCACCACGTACGGGCGGCCGGACAGGTCGACGGCGGCCCGGACCAGCACCTCGTCCATCGGGACGGTGGCCGAACCGTACCGCCGGATGCCGGCCTTGTCGCCCAGCGCCCGGTCGAACGCGGCGCCCAGCGCGAGCGCGGTGTCCTCCATCGTGTGGTGCGCGTCGATCTCCAGGTCGCCGACGGTGTGCACGGTCAGGTCGAAGCCGCCGTGCCGGGCGATCTGGTTGAGCATGTGGTCGTAGAAACCGACGCCGGTCTCGATGTCGGCCTTGCCGGTGCCGTCGAGGTCGATCTCGACGAGCACCTTCGTCTCGTTGGTGACCCGCTCGATCCGGGCGATCCGGCTCATGAAACTGTCTCCATCGCGGTGAGGAAGGCGTCGGTCTCGGTCGGGGTGCCCGCGGTGACGCGCAGCCAGCCGGGCAGGCCGACGTCGCGCACCAGCACGCCGGCATCGAGCAGGGTACGCCAGGCCACCGCCTGGTCCCCCTCGACGGCGAACAGCACGAAGTTGGCGTCGCTGTCGGCCACCCGGTGACCCCGGGCGCGCAGCTCGGCGACGATCCGGTCCCGCTGCTGCATGATCGCGGCCACGGTGCCGAGCAGGGCGTCCCGGTGCGCCAGCGCCGCGCGGGCCGCGGCCTGGGTGAGCGCGGACAGGTGGTACGGCAGCCGGACCAGCTGCACCGCGTCCACCACCGCCGGGTCGGCGGCCAGGTAGCCGAGCCGCCCGCCGGCGAACCCGAACGCCTTGCTCATGGTGCGGGTCACCACCAGCCGCGGGTGGCCGGGGAGCACGGCGAGCGCGCTCACCGTGCCGGGCCGGGCGAACTCGGCGTACGCCTCGTCCACGACCACCATCCCGGGCGCCTCGTCCAGCACGGCGGCGACCACGGCCGGGTCGAGCGCGGTGCCGGTCGGGTTGTTCGGCGAGCAGAGGAACACCACGTCCGGCCGGTGCTCCCGGACCTGGGCCACCGCGTCGGCGGCGGTGAGCCCGAAGTCCTCGCCACGCCGGGCGGGCACCCACCGGGTGCCGGTGCCGAGCGCCAGCAGCGGGTGCATCGAGTACGCCGGCGTGAAGCCGAGCGCCGTGCGCCCGGGACCGCCGAACGCCTGGAGCAGCTGCTGCTGGATCTCGTTGGAGCCGTTCGCCGCCCACACGTGGTCGGCGGTGAGACCGTGACCGAGGTAGGCGGCCAGGTCGGCGCGCAGCGCCACCGCGTCCCGGTCCGGGTAGCGGTTGAGGTCGCGCAGCTCGGCGGCGACCGCCTTGCCGATCGCCTCCACCACCGGCTCCGGCACCGGGTAGGAGTTCTCGTTGGTGTTCAGCCGCACCGGCACGTCGAGCTGCGGCGCACCGTACGGCGTCCGCCCGCGCAGGTCGTCGCGGATCGGCAGATCGTCGAGCGTGGTCACGACGCGCCGCCCTCGGGGAACCGGACGCTGACCGCCTGGCCGTGCGCGGGCAGGTCCTCCACCGTCGCCAGCGTGACCACGTGCGGCGCCACCTCGCGCAGCGCGTCCTGCGTGTATTCGACCAGGTGGACGCCGCGCAGGAAGGACTGCACGGACAGCCCGGAGGAGTGCCGGGCGCAGCCGCCGGTGGGCAGCACGTGGTTGGAGCCCGCGCAGTAGTCGCCGAGCGACACCGGCGACCAGGCGCCCACGAACACCGCACCGGCGTTGCGCACCCGCAGCGCCCATTCTCGGGCGTTCTCGGTCTGGATCTCCAGGTGCTCGGCCGCGTACGCGTCGACCACCCGCAGCCCCGCCTCCAGGTCGTCGACCAGGACCACGCCGCTCTGCTCGCCGCGCAGCGCGGTGCCGATCCGCTCGGCGTGCTTGGCCGCCGGTGCCTGCCGGGCCAGCTCGGCGTCGACCGCGTCGGCCAGCGCGGTGGACGGGGTGACCAGCACGCTCGCCGCGAGGGGGTCGTGCTCGGCCTGGCTGATCAGGTCGGCGGCCACGTGCGCCGGGTCGGCGGTGTCGTCGGCCAGGATCGCGATCTCGGTCGGCCCGGCCTCGGCGTCGATGCCGACCACGCCGCGCAGCAGCCGCTTCGCGGCGGTGACCCAGATGTTGCCCGGACCGGTGATCATGTCGACCGGCTCGCAGCGCTCGTCGCCGGCCGGGTCGACGGCCGCGCCGTACGCGAGCATGGCGACCGCCTGGGCGCCGCCGACGGCGTACACCTCGTCCACGCCGAGCAGCGCGCAGGCCGCCAGGACCCGGCGGTCCGGCAGGCCGTCGTTGTCCTTCTGCGGCGGGCTCACCACCACCAGCGAGCGCACCCCGGCCGCCTGGGCCGGGACCACGTTCATCACCACCGTCGACGGGTACATGGCCAGGCCGCCGGGGACGTACAGACCGACCCGGTCGACCGGCACCCACCGCTCGGTCACCGTGCCGCCCGGCACCACGGTCGTGGTGTGGTCGGTGCGGCGCTGGTCGGCGTGGACCTTGCGGGCCCGGGTGATCGACTCCAGCAGCGCGGCGCGGACCTGCGGGTCCAGCTCGTCCTCGGCGGCGCGGATCGTCTCGACCGGCACCCGCAGCCGCTCCGGGGAGACGCCGTCGAACCGTTCGCTCGCCTCCCGGACCGCCGGGTACCCATGGTCCCGGACCGCCTCCACGAGCGGGCGGATCCGCTCGACCGCCACGGAGACGTCGAGCTGGGCACGGGGCAGCAGGCGGCGCGGGTCACGGGCCCCGCCGCGCAGGTCGATCCGATTCAGCACGCCTGCGAGTCTAGGCCGCCGCCGGTGTCACCGGCCGGGCCCGCCCGCACGCCGGGACGGTGAGCCGGGACACGCGCGGGCGGGCGGGTTGGCGATACGCTCGATCACGTGAGCGCACGGCTGCCGGTGTTCCCGCTCGGGACCGTCCTCTTCCCCGGGCTGGTCCTTCCGCTGCACATCTTCGAGGAGCGCTACAAGGCGCTGGTGCGCCACCTCGTGGGGCTGCCCGAGGGCGCGCCGCGCGAGTTCGGCGTGGTGGCGATCCAGGCCGGCTGGGAGGTCGCGCCGGCCGGGCCGCCGGGGCGTTCCGGGCCGGCCGGCGGCGAGGTGACGCTGCACGAGGTCGGCTGCACCGCCGAGCTGCGGCAGGTCACCGAGCTGGCCGACGGCGGCTTCGACATCGTCACCGTCGGGCGGCGGCGGTTCCGGGTCGCCGAGGTCGACGACTCCGCCGAGCCGTACCTCACCGCCGAGGTGGAGTGGCTGCCGGAGCCGGACGGCCCGGACGAGGTCTCCGACCTGCTGGCGGCCCGGGTGATCTCGGTGTTCCGGCAGTACCTGGGCCTGATCCGGCCGGACCAGCAGGAGATCACCGAGCAGTTGCCGGAGGACCCGACGGTCCTGTCGCACCTGGTCGCCGCGACCGCCGCGCTGACCGTCGCCGACCGGCAGCGGCTGCTCGCCGTCGACGACACCGCCGGCCGGCTGCGCGCCGAGCTGCGCCTGCTCAACCGGGAGACGGCGTTGCTGCGGCAGGTGCGCGCGGTGCCGGTGCCGCTCAGCGAGCTGGCTGGTCCCCCGGCGCCGAACTGAACCCGGGCGGAGGCGACGGCCAGGCCGCGTCGGGCTCCGGCTCCGGCCGCAGCGACGGCCACCGCGACCAGCCCGCCAGCAGCGTGTACGTGACTGCCGCGCCGAACGCGGCGAGCAGCAGGTTCCCGTGCGGCAACGGCAGCGGGCCGTACCAGTCGACGCCGCCGGCGCGCAGGTCGACCGGCTTGGTGAACGCGGTGCCCGGCGGCGCGGTCTCCACCAGCCGCTGGAACGTCGACAGCCCGATCCGACGGCCGACCTGCCAGGCCACCACCGCCGCGCCGAGACCGCCGAGCGTCACCGCGACCAGGCCGGCCGGGCCGCGCCGACGGCGCAGCAGCACCCACAGGGCGATCGCGGCGAGCACACCGAAGCCGAGCGTCAGGAGGCTGAACCAGCCGTCCGCGGCGATCGGCTGCTCCGGCTGCGTGGTCGCGTAGACCGCGCCGGCCGGGGTCTGCCGTACCGGCGTCTCGGGCGCCGCCCACGCCCACAGCAGCCCCAGCGGCACGCCGAGCGCGGTGAGCAGCGCGACCACGCCGAGGGTGGTGAGCAGCGGGCGGCCGGACCGGGTGGCGCCGGGCAGCTCCGCCACCACGCCGGGATGCCCGGCGAGCGGGTCGGCGCCGGGCGCGGTGACCGGCGTGCCGGCGGGCACCGGCAGGCCACCGGGCCAGCCGGGCGGCTGCTCGCGCGCGGGCCACGCGCCGCCGGGACGCGGCGCATCGCCGGGCCGTGGGGCGTCGCCGGTACGCGCGTCGGTGCCGTCGGTGCGCTCGCGCGCCCGCTCGGGCTCAGGGGTGTCCGGACTCACCCGTTGATCCTCTCAGGCCCGGGCACGGCGCGGGGCGGTGGTCGGCGCCTAGCGCGCGAACGGTTCCAGCATCACCGCTGCCGCCTTGAGCCAGGCGTTGCGGGTCTCGGCCTGGAGCTGGTGGTACTCGATCGAGGAGCCGGTCTCCAGCGCCGGGTCGTAGGGCACCACGGCGACCGCGCGGGTCCGGGTGGCGAAGTGCCGTTCCAGGTCGTCCTGCAACGAGGTACGCCCCGGCGTGGGGCAGGAGATCAGCGTGACCGCGTTGTCGGCCAGCTCGCCCATGCCCACCTCGTGCAGCAGGTCGAGCATCCAGTCCGCGCTGAACGCCGCGTCCTCGCGCGGCACCGTGGTCACCACGAGCTGGTCGGCGGCCTGCATGACGGTGCGCCAGTTCGGGCTCTCCACGTTGTTGCCGGTGTCCACGCAGACCACCTCGTGGGTGCGGCGCAGCAGCTCCAGCACCCGCTTGACGGTGAACTGGTCGAGCCGCTGGGCGAAGCGCGGGCTCTCCTCGCCGGCCAGCACGTCGTACGAGCCGTCGGAGGCGTGCCGCAGGTAGTCGTCGAGGTGCGACAGCAGCGTGCTGCCCTCGAGGATCTCGATCTGCGCCAGGTCGTGGACCAGGTGGCGGATGGTGCGGGCGTGCCGGGCGCTGCCGGCCCGCAGACCGAGCGTGCCGCGCAGCTCGTTGTCGTCCCAGGCGAGCACGCCGCGCCCGCGTACGCTGCCCACGGTCGCGGCGGCGAGCACCGTCGCGGTGGTCTTGTGCACTCCCCCCTTGGGGTTGGCGAACGCGAGCACCCGGGGGGTGCCCAGCTCGCGGCGCAGCACGCTGGTCGCCCGTTCGAGTTCCGGGTCCGGCTCCGGGGCGCGCCACTGCACCTGGGCCGCGTCGACCCGGCCGGAGCGGCCCTCCAGCGGGCGGCGGGGCGCGGGCACCACCGGCTCCGGTGCGGGCGGCGTGTCCGGCCGGTAGCGGCCCCGGTCGAGCAGCGCGTAGCGGGACTCCGGCGGGGGCGGCGCGGGCCGGTAGCCGCCGTCGAGAAGGGAGTACCGGGACTCGGCCGGCGCCTCGGCCCGGCCGCGCGGCTCCGGACGGGCCGGGTCGGGCCGCCAGGACGGCTCCGGGCGCGGCTCGGCGGTGAAGGGCTGCTCGGGCGCGAACGACGGGTCGGGCGCGAACGACGGGTCGGCGCGCCAGGACGGGTCGGGCG
>NZ_RCVK01000367.1:0-11298 GCF_003667485.1 Micromonospora sp. BL1 | reverse complement strand
GTGCGCCAGGTCGGGGAAGTTGCTACATCACACCCGCCCTGACCCCGCCACTTCCCCGATGTGGTGGCACGCCGCCAGCGCCAGCCGCAGGAAGCCCACCACCAGGTAAGGCGGGACCGGTCAGGCATACGCGCCAGTTCGCCGGAGTGGTGGGGACGTGCACCAGACCGGGGAAGTTGCTACATCGCGCCCGCCCCGACCCCGCCACTTCCCCGATGTGGTGGCACGCCGCCAGCGCCAGCCGCAGGAAGCGCACGGCAAGGTTGGGCGGGATCCGGTGGGGCGAACGCGCCAGTTCGCCGGAGTGGCGGGGACGTGCGCCAGGTCGGGGAAGTTGCTACATCGCGCCCGCCCTGACTGCGCCAGTTCGCCGAAGTGGCGGTGGCAGAAGTCGCTCGGCGGGGGCGGCCGGAGGCCGCCCCCGCCGTGCCATGCTGCCCCGGTCAGCCCGGGTTGGGGCGGTTGTCGGTGAAGTTGCCCACCTGGGCACCCGTGGACGAGTTGTCGCTCGTGGAACCACCGGCCGGGGTGCTCAGGCCACCCGTGCCGGCGTCACCGGTCGTCGTGGGCGCCACCTTGCCGGGATGCTTTTCGGGCTGGCGGGCCACCCGGCGCACACTCGCCGGGCCCGCGGTGCCACCGGTCGTGGTGACCGCGCCCTGACCCCGGGTCGGTCCGCCGTCGCGCAGCACTGTCGGGTCGACGGGTACGTCCGCCGGGTCGTCCGGGTCCAGTTCCTGCCGCATCCGTTCCACGTCGGTCTGCGGCACTGTGACCTCGTCCAGCGCGCCCTCGCCGTACACGCCTCCGGCGACCCGCTGCTCGGCCCGCCGGGCGGCGTCCTGTCGCATGTCGTCCTCACGCACGTCAACCACCTCGCAGCTCTCTCGGGGTATCGGGGTTGCGTGCCCGAGGGTGGGTGGCTGAAACCGGGGCCGGCACCGGGATGACCGCTGTGTACCGGGGTGTCCGGTTCCGGCTGCGAGCCGAGCCTGGCGGCCATCGGATGGCGACCGGCGGTTACCTTGTCTCCGGCGAGGGGTAGACCCAGGGTGCCCCCGCCACAGAGCGCGAACCGTGCCGTGGCCGACCTGCGGTAGCGGGGCGAGGGTATGCAGGTACGACTCATCAAATCCTGAGGAGGACCAGATGAGCACGCAGGCTGCATCCACCAGGCCGGCCAACCGGCCGATGTCCGACGTTCAGAACCGGTCGAACATGCAGGACACGTCGACCCGGCAGATGCCGTCGATGCACGACGGCCACCGGGAGAACATGCCGTCCCCGGGTACGGAGACGAAGCAGGCGTTCCTGACCACCGAGTTCTGGGTGTACGCAGCCGCGGTCGCGGTCGTGGCGATCGCCGCGTTCTGGAAGGGCACCACCGCCAACGGCCTGAACATCAACAACCCGAACCAGGCCTGGTGGTACCTGACCGCGCTGACCGGCGCGTACCTGGTCAGCCGGGGCCTGTCGAAGGCGGGCAGCGCGCGCCGCTCCGGCGAGGAGCGTCGAGGCCGGCGCTGACGCGCGCCGAGTCACGCGTACGGCGACGCCCCCGGGATCCGTCCCGGGGGCGTCGTCGCGTGTGCTCACTCCTCGCCGAAGTCCCCGAAGTCGTCGCCGCCGCCGTCGAACGCGTCGTCGAGCATCTCACCGGCGATCATGCCGCCGGCGACGCCCAGTGCGGCGCCCGCGACCACGCCGCCCATGCCCGGGCCGCGCCGCCCGTGACCGGCGTATCCGTGCTGGCCCGGGTAGCCGTGGCCGCCGTGCGGCATGCCGAAGCCCTGGGCCCGCAGGCTGCCGTAGCGGCCCGTCGTCTCCCGCAGCCAGCCGTCGACGACCTGCACCCAGTCGGTACGGGCGGCGTCGCTGTGCGGGACCGAGTACCGCCCGATGACGTCGTGCCCGGCGCTGAGGAAGCCGCCGCGCTTGTCGCACTCCAGGATCACCTCGACGCCCTGCTGGCTGGTCACGAACGTCAACTCGACCTCGGTGACCGTCTGCGCGTACTGCGGCGCGGCGAAGAACTCGATCTCCTGGTAGAACGGCAGCGTCTGCGGCACGCCGTAGATGTGGCCCCGCTCCAGGTCGGCGTGCTTGAACCGGAAGCCGAGCGCCTGGAACGCCTCCAGGATCCGCTCGTGGATCGGCAGCGGGTGCACCGACACCTGGTCCAGGTCGGACTTGTCGACCGCGCGGGCCACCGCCAGCTCGGTACGTAGCCCCATGGTCATGCCGTGCAGGCGCTGGCCGTACACGTCGGTGATCGGGGTCTCCCACGGCACCGGCATCTGGAACGGGATGGAGAGCTGCTGCTTCGGGGCCAGCTCGAAGGCGCCGCTGACCGGCATCCGGTGGAACTCCATCACGCCGGCGTACTCGTGGTCGCCGCTCTCGATCTCGACCCGGGTCACCAGACCGATGTTGATCTGCTCGATGCGGGCCGCCGCGTCGCCGCCGACCAGGTTCACGTGCCCGTCCAGGGTCAGGCCCGGCCGGGTGTTCGGGTTGCTGAGCACCGTGTCGACGGTCGGGCCGCCGACGCCGAACGCGCTCAACATCTTCTTGAAGACCATCGGTCACTCCCGTGCAACTGCGCTCCGACATGGACCGTCGGGCACTTCGTCAGGGCACCCTAGACGGCGGGGCTGAGAACTGTCTGTGAGGCACGCCGTGGTCTCAGTCGGCCCGGACCACCACCAGCTCGCCGACCTGCTCACCGAGCTGCCGGCGGGCCTCCGGCGGCAGTCCGCCGTCGGTGACCAGCACGTCGGCCTCCTCCAGCGGAGCGATGGTGGCGATGCCGATGGTCTCCCACTTGGTGTGGTCGGCCAGCACCACGAGACGGCGGGCGGAGCCGATCAGCCGCCGGTTCACCGCCGCCTCCAGCAGGTTGGGCGTGGTGAATCCGGTACGCGGGCTCATCCCGTGCACGCCGAGGAAGAGCAGGTCGACGTTGAGCGCGGCGATGGCGGCCTCGGCGACCGGGCCGGTCAGCGCGTCCGACGGGGTGCGGATGCCCCCGGTCAGCACCACCGTCTGGTCGGCGCGGGGGTTCTGGTAGAGCGCGTCGGCCACCGGGATGGAGTTGGTGACCACTGTGAGCCCGCGTACCTCGGCCAGCCGGGCGGCCAGCGCGGCGGTGGTGGTGCCGGCGGAGAGTGCGACGGCCATGCCCGGCTCGACCAGCCCGGCGGCGCGCTCCACGATGGCCCGTTTCTCGGCCTGCTGGCGCACCGACTTGGCGGCGAATCCGGGCTCCTCGGTGGAGCCGGGTCCGGCGAGCGTCGCGCCGCCGTGCACCTTGTCGATGAGGCCGCGGTCGGCGAGCACCTCCAGGTCGCGGCGGATCGTCATGTCGGACACCCCGAAGCGGCTGACCAGGTGACTGACCCGGACGCCGCCACGTTGGCGGATCAACTCCAGGATGGCGCTCTGCCGTTGCTGGGCGAGCATGGGAACCTCCTCGGCGCGGACGGCAGGGTACCGGTCAGGCGGTCGCGGGCACCGGCGCGGGCTCCTCGCGGACCACCGCCACCTCACCCGCCGGCACCTCCAGGGTGCCGTCGCACCTGACGCCGCCGAGCAGCTCGACGCCGCTGACCGCCAGCCGGGCCGGTTCGGTGGTGTGGTTGACCACGAACAGCCAGCTCCGGTCCGCCGAGCGGCGGCGGACCACCTCCACCCCGGCCGGCGCGTCGACCGGCGGGCGCACGCCGGTCTCGGCGAGCAGCCGGGCCACCAGCCGGTCGGTGGCGTCGTCGGCGAGCCGGGTGCCGACGTACCAGGCGGCGCCCGCGCCGACCGCGTTGCGGGTCAGCGCCGGCACGCCGGGCAGCGGCCCGTCGGTGTACGCGGCGAGCACCTCGGCGCCCTCGGCGTGCAGCCACTCGGTCCACACGTCGGCGCGGGCGCCGTCGTCGAGGCGTACCGTCTCGCCCTCCCGCAGCGGGAAGAACTCCTCGACGCGTACGCCGAGCAGGTCGCGGAACGCGCCGGGGTAGCCGCCGAGCCGGATGTGGTCGTGCTCGTCGACGATGCCGCTGAAGTAGGTGACCACGGTGGTGCCGCCGGCCTCCACGAATCGGCGCAGCGCGTCGGCGTCGGCGTCGCGGACGAGGTAGAGCGTGGGCGCGAGGACGAGCCGGTAGCGGGACAGGTCGGCCGACGGGTGCACCACGTCGGCGGTGACCCCGGCCCGCCAGAGCGCGGCGTGCAGCGCGGCCAACCGGTCGGTGTACGTGACGTCGACGCTCGGGTGGGAGTCGAGTTCGGCGCCCCACCAGGCCTCGTAGTCGAACAGGATCGCCACGTCGGCGTCGACGCGGCTGCCCCGTACCTCGGCGAGCGCGCGCAGGTCGGCGCCCAGCCGGCAGACCTCGCGGAACACCTTGGTGTCCGGCCCGGCGTGCGGCACCAGCGCGGAGTGGAACTTCTCCGCGCCGGCCCGGGAGGCCCGCCACTGGAAGAACAGCACGCCGTCGGCGCCGCGCGCGACGTGGGCGAGGCTGTTGCGGCGCATCTGGCCGGGCGTCTTGGCCACGTTGCGGGGCTGCCAGTTGACCGCGCTGGTGGAGTGCTCCATCAGCAGCCACGGCGCGCCACCGGCGACGCCCCGGGTGTGGTCGGCCGCGAGGGCCAGGTTGACCTGCGGCTGCGGGTCGGCGGCGGTGAGGTAGTGGTCGTTGGCGACCACGTCCACGTCGGAGGCCCAGGAGTGGTAGTCCAGGTACTTGATGCCGGTGCCGATCATGAAGTTCGTGGTGACCGGCTGCGGGACGAGCCGGTTCAGCAGCTCCCGTTCGGCGCGCAGCTGCGCGCGCTGCTCGTCGGAGGAGAACCTCAGGAAGTCCAGTTGCTGGGTCGGGTTGGCGAACGTCGGGGCGGTACGCGGCGGGTTGACCTCGGCCCAGTCGTGGTAGCGCTGGCTCCAGAACGCGGTGCCCCAGGCCGCGTTGAGCGAGTCCAGGTCGCCGTAGCGCTCGCGCAGCCAGCCGCGGAACGCCTCGGCGCTGACGTCGCAGTAGCAGTGCACGTTGTGGCAGCCGAGTTCGTTGGAGACGTGCCAGAGCACGACGGCGGGGTGGCGCGCGTACCGGCGGGCGACGGCCTCGACCAGGGCGAGCGAGTGGTCCCGGAACACCGGGGAGCTGGGGCAGTACGCCTGCCGGCCGCCGGGCCACAGGACCGTGCCGTCGGCCCGGCGGGGCAGCGTCTCCGGGTGCCGGTGCGCCAGCCACGGCGGTGGGCTGGCGGTGGCGGTGGCCAGGTCGACGCTGATGCCGCCGTCGTGCAGCAGGTCGATCGCCCGGTCCAGCCAGTCGAAGGCGTACCGCCCGGGGGTGGGCTGCAGCAGGGCCCAGGAGAAGATGCCGACCGAGACCAGGTTGACCCCGGCGCGTCGCATGAGTTCGACGTCCTCGGCCCACGTCTGCTCGGGCCACTGCTCCGGGTTGTAGTCCGCGCCGTACCAGATGCCCTCGCCGTGCCAGTTCCGCATGACAGCAGAGGGTGCCCCCGAACAGCACCCAAGTCAACACTTTCCAACATCGACTGACGTTCCAACGTTTACCGGCTCTTTGCCCTGCCTCACCGCCACAGGCGTCGTCTTTTTGCCCTCTTGACAGCGCCGTGCCAAGGGGTAGCTTCAAGCGCCACCGGCTGTTTGTGTTCGGACGTGTGGATTCTCGGTGGATCTGCCGCGGCCGACACGAACACCGCTCACCGCCAACGATCACGGTCCATGAGCGCAGCGCACCTCTTCCACGCAGGAGGCACCATGTCCCGTCCCCGCTCGCAAGCCGAATACCTCGCCCGGCTCGTACCCCCGTCCGTCGCCGGCCTGAACCGGCGCTCGCTGCTCGCCGGCGCGGCCGGTGCGGGGGCGCTGCTCGGCACCGGTCTGCTCGCCGGCTGCGGCGACTCCGACTCCGGTTCCGGCGGCGACGCCAAGAGCGTCTCGCTCGGCTCGAACCAGTCGGACCCGAAGCCCAAGGACGTCGTCGCGAAGGTGATGGACGGCTTCAAGACGTCCTCCGGCGTGACCGTCGACATCAACACGGTCGACCACAACACGTTCCAGGAGAACATCAACAACTACCTGCAGGGCAAGCCGGACGACGTGTTCACCTGGTTCGCCGGCTACCGGATGCGGTTCTTCGCCGCCAAGGGCCTGGCCGGTGACCTCAGCGACGTGTGGGGCAAGCTCGACGGCTACTCCGACGCGTTCAAGAAGGCGTCCACGGGCGACGACGGCAAGCAGTACTTCGTGCCGGCGTCGTACTACCCGTGGGCGGTCTTCTACCGCAAGTCGGTGTGGCAGCAGCGCGGCTACGAGGTGCCGAAGACGCTTGACGACCTGAACACGCTCGGCGCGCAGATGAAGAAGGACGGCCTGGTCCCGATCGCGTTCGCGGACAAGGACGGCTGGCCGGCGATGGGCACGTTCGACATCCTCAACCTGCGCATCAACGGCTACCAGTTCCACATCGACCTGATGGCCGGCAAGGAGGCGTGGACCTCCGACAAGGTGAAGAAGGTCTTCGACACCTGGGCCGGGTTGCTCCCCCTGCACCAGCCGGACTCGCTCGGCCGCACCTGGCAGGAGGCGGCCCAGTCGTTGCAGCAGAAGAAGAGCGGCATGTACCTGCTCGGCCTGTTCGTCGGCCAGCAGTTCAGCGGCGCCGACCTGGAGGACCTGGACTTCTTCACGTTCCCCGAGGTCGACTCCGCGATCGGCGCGAAGGCGCTGGACGCCCCGATCGACGGCTACATGATGGCCCGCAAGCCGAAGTCCAAGGACGCGGCGCAGAAGCTGCTGACGTACCTGGGCTCCAAGGAGGCGGCGGACATCACCGTCAAGAACGACCCGAGCACGCTGGTCGCGAACAGCGGCGCGGACACCGCCGCCTACACCGCGCTGCAGAAGAAGGCCGCCGAGCTGGTCGGCTCCGCCACCGAGATCGCCCAGTTCCTCGACCGGGACACCCGGCCGGACTTCGCCTCCACCGTGATCATCCCGGCGCTCCAGCAGTTCATCAAGGACCCGAAGGACATCAGCGGGCTGCTCACCAGCATCGAGAACCAGAAGAAGTCGATCTTCACCAGCTGACGGCGGAAGGGGGAAGGACATCATGTCCGACCTGCCCCTGATCCAAGCGGATCGCGCCGTGCCGCCGCCGGCCGCGACCACCACGAACGGTGGTCGCGGTCGCCGGCTACGGCTCCTGTCCCGCACCGACCGCGTGGTGATCACGCTGATGGTGCTGGTACCCCTGCTGCTCGTCACCGGCCTGGTCTGGCTGCCCGCGGTGGCGACGGTGCTGCTCTCCGGCACGAACTGGGACGGCATCGGCCCGATCGGCGAGATCGAGTGGGTCGGGGTCAAGAACTACGACGACGTGGTGAACATCTACCCGCCGTTCGTCCCCGCCGTGCAGAACAACCTGCTCTGGCTGGCCGCGCTGTTCGTGGTGGCCACCCCGATCGGCATGTTCCTCGCCGTGCTGCTGGACAAGGAACTGCGCGGCAGCCGCTTCTACCAGACCGCGCTCTACCTGCCGGTGGTGCTGTCGCTGGCGCTCATCGGCTTCATCTGGCAGCTCATCTACAGCCGCGACCAGGGCCTGCTCAACGGCGTGTTCGGCGGCGAGACCGACTGGTACGGCGACCCGAACGTCAACATCTGGGCCGTGCTGGTGGCGGCCGGCTGGCGGCACGTCGGCTACATCATGCTGCTCTACCTGGCCGGCCTCAAGGGCGTCGACCCGTCGCTGCGCGAGGCCGCCGCAGTCGACGGATCGTCCGAGACCAGCACGTTCTTCCGGGTCGTCTTCCCGGTGATGCGCCCGATCAACATCATCGTGCTGGTGGTGACCGTGATCGAGTCGCTGCGCGCGTTCGACCTGGTCTGGGTCATCAACAAGGGCCGCAACGGACTGGAGCTGATCTCCGCGCTGGTCACCCAGAACGTGGTGGGCGAGGCCAGCCGGATCGGCTTCGGCTCCGCGCTGGCGACGATCATGCTGGCCGTGTCGCTGGTCTTCATCACCATCTACCTCTGGACCGTGATGCGGGAGGACAAGCGATGACCGCCGTCTCCGCCGGCCGCCGCCGCCCCGTGCGGCCCGCCCGGGTCGTCCTGCACCTGTTCCTGGGTACGGTCGCCGTGGGCTGGCTGTTCCCCATCCTCTGGGCGGTGCTCACGTCGTTCCGCTCCTACGAGTACACGGCCGCCAACGGTTACGTGTCGCTCGGCGGCTGGACGATCGACAACTACGTCACCGCCTGGCGTACCGCCGAGTTCGGCAAGCACTTCCTCAACTCGGCCTACATCACCGTTCCGGCGGTGCTGCTCACGCTGTTCCTCGCCTCCTGCGTGGCGTTCGTGATCGCCCGGTTCAGCTGGAAGCTCAACATCGCGCTGCTCGGCCTGTTCACCGCCGCGAACCTGCTGCCGCAGCAGGCGCTGCTCATCCCGCTGTTCCGGATGTTCACCGAGATCCCGCTGCCGGCCTGGATGAGCGACTCGGAGCTGCTCTACGACAGCTACTGGGGGCTGATCCTGGTCAACGTCGCGTTCCAGTGCGGCTTCTGCGTGTTCGTGCTCAGCAACTACATGAAGGCGCTGCCGCACGAGCTGTACGAGGCCGCGATGGTCGACGGGGCGAACGTGTGGCGGCAGTACTGGCAGGTCACGCTGCCGCTGTGCCGCCCCGCGCTCGCCGCGCTGGCCACGCTGGAGGTGACCTGGATCTACAACGAGTTCTTCTGGGCCACAGTGCTCATGCGGACCGGCGACAAGTTCCCGGTCACCAGTTCGCTGAACAACCTGCGCGGCGAGTTCTTCACCGACAACAACCTGGTCTCGGCCGGTTCGGTGCTGGTCGCGATCCCCACCCTGGTGATCTTCTTCCTGCTCCAGAAGCAGTTCGTCCGGGGTCTGACGCTGGGAGCCTCCAAGGGATGACGATCGTCCACCTGCGCCGCGCGCGGACCAGCCTGGTGCTCGACGCACGCGGCCCGGGGCTGCCCCGGGTCGTGCACTGGGGCGCCGACCTCGGCCCGCTGCCCGACGGGGACCTGCCCGCGCTCGTCGACGCCACCGTGCCACCCGTCGTGCCGAGCAGCTTCGACGCGCCAACAGTGTTGTCGCTGCTGCCCGAGGCGAGCGCCGGGTGGAGCGGGCGGCCCGGTCTCGCCGGTCACCGCGACGGCCGGGACTGGTCGACCGCGTTCCGCCTGGCCGGCCTCGACGTGCGCGACGAGCCGCCCCCGCACGGCGACGCGCCGGGCACGCCCGCTCCGGGCGGCGTGGCCGGAGGCGGGGACGCGGTGCGCGTACCCGATGAGGAACGCAACCGCGACGGGGCCGGCGCCGCACGGGTGACGGTGCGGGCGGCGGACCCGGGCGCGGGGTTGAGCCTGACCGTCGAGATCACGCTGGATGCGGCGGGGGTGCTGACGCTGCGGCACCGGCTGCGCAACGACGGCGACGGCCGGTACGAGGTGCGGGAGCTGACGCCGGTGCTGCCGGTGCCGGCGGTCGCCACCGAACTGCTCGACCTGACCGGCCGGTGGTGCCGGGAGCGCGCGCCGCAGCGGCATCCGTGGCCGATGGGCGCGTGGGTACGCGAGGGACGGCACGGCCGCACCGGCCACGACGCCACGTTGCTGCTGGTCGCGGGCACGGCCGGGTTCGGTTTCCGGCACGGCGAGGTGTGGGCGGTGCACACCGCGTGGAGCGGCGACCACGTCACGGCCGCCGAGCGCCGCCCGACCGGCGAGTCCACACTCGGCGGCGGTGAGCTGCTCACGCCCGGTGAGATCGTGCTGGGGCCGGGCGACGAGTACGCGACTCCCCTGCTGTACGCGGCGCACTCGGCCGACGGGCTGGACGGGCTCAGCGACGCCCTGCACACGCACCTGCGGGCCCGCCCGTCGCACCCGCGCACGCCGCGGCCGGTGACGCTGAACGTGTGGGAGGCGGTCTACTTCGACCACGACCTGGACCGGTTGCGGGCGCTCGCCGACGCGGCCGCCGAGGTCGGCGTGGAACGCTTCGTGCTCGACGACGGCTGGTTCCGCGGCCGGCGGCACGACCAGGCCGGGCTCGGTGACTGGTGGGTCGACGGCGAGGTCTGGCCGGACGGGTTGCAGCCGCTGATCGACCACGTACGCGGGCACGGCATGCAGTTCGGGCTCTGGGTCGAGCCGGAGATGGTCAACCCGGACTCCGACCTGTTCCGCGCCCACCCCGACTGGCTGCTCCAGGCGCCGGGCCGGCTGCCGCCGCCGTGGCGACACCAGCAGGTGCTCGACCTGGCCCACCCCGACGCGTACGCCTACCTGCTCGAACGGCTCGACGCGGTGCTCAGCGAGCACGACGGGATCGCGTACCTGAAGTGGGACCACAACCGCGACCTCACCGAGGCTGGGCACGCCGGACGGCCGGGCGTGCACGCGCAGACGCTCGCTGTGTACCGGCTGCTGGACGAATTGCGCTCCCGGCACCCGGACGTCGAGATCGAGAGCTGCTCCTCCGGCGGCGCCCGGGTCGACCTGGAGATCCTGCGCCGAACCGACCGGGTATGGGCCAGCGACTGCAACGACGCGCTGGAACGGCTGTCCATCCAGCGCTGGACCGGCCTGCTGCTGCCGCCCGAACTGATCGGCACGCACATCGGGCCGGAGCGCTCGCACACCACGCGCCGCGTGCACGACCTGGCGTTCCGCGCGGTCACCGCGCTGTTCGGCCACCACGGCATCGAGTGGGACATCACCGCGATCGACGCCACCGAGCGGGCCGAACTCACCGCCTGGGTGGCGCTGCACAAGCGGCTGCGCCCGCTGCTGCACACCGGCCGGGTGGTCCGGGTCGACCACCCGGACCCGGCCGTGCAGGCCCACGGCGTGGTCGCCCACGACCGCTCGCACGCGGTGTACGCGGTCAGCCGGGTCGCCACCTCGGTGGCACAGGTGCCGGGCGCGGTCCGGCTGCCGGGGCTGGACCCGGAGCGGCGCTACCTCGTGCGCCCGCCCGCCGGGGTGCCGGAGCCGGCGCTGCTGGAGATGTCGCCGCCGGGCTGGCTGGCCTGGCCGGGCGGCGGGATCACGGTGAGCGGTTCGGTGCTGGGGTCGGTCGGCGTTCAGCTCCCCGCCCTGCACCCCGAACAGGCCCTCCTCCTGGAGGTGACCGCCGCCTGACCGCCCGGCCCGCCCCGGTGATCAAGGAGTTTGTGTCTCCGTCGAGGTCCGATCGGGACACAAACTCCTTGATCACGCCACTGGGGG
>NZ_RCVK01000326.1:0-11382 GCF_003667485.1 Micromonospora sp. BL1 | reverse complement strand
GGGGTGCGTTGGTGGGGAGGGTCCGGGGTATGCACCTACGGGTGCCCGGGTCGCCGATCCTCCTCGGGGCTGAGGGCGCGGCGCGTACCCCTTTCTACCGTGGAATCAGCGCGGCGGATCGCCGCAGAAGTGGGAGACGACGATGAGTCGCAAACTGGTCCGGCCCCGCCAGGGGCGCATGATCGCCGGTGTCTGCGCCGGCCTGGGGCAGCGGTTCGGCATGTCGGCCGGGATGGTCCGGCTGCTGTTCCTGCTGTCGCTGCTGCTGCCCGGCACGCAGGTGATCATCTACCTGATCCTGTGGATCCTGATGCCGAACGAGGACCGCTACCTCGCCACCCGCTGACGCGACACGAGCCGGGACACCGGCACACACGCGACGCGCCCGCCCCGGACCATCGGGGCGGGCGCGCGGGCGTACGGAGAGGTCAGGGCGCGGTGTAGGTGACAGTCACCTTCTCGTACCCGAGGGAGCGCAGCAGCCCTTCGAGCATCTTGCGGGTGTTCTCCTCGGCCCGGGCGGTGAGCCCGCTGTCCCGGGCGGCGGCGGTGATCCGGTCCTCGGCGAGCTTGTAGATCTGCTGCTGCCGGTTGGGATCGCCGGCCACCAGGTCGTTGAGCCGGTTGATCAGGCCGCGCTGCTCGGCGAACACGTAGCTCTTGTCCATGTCCAGGTCGGTCTCGCCGAGCTGCGGCGCGGGCAGCTTGATCTCGGCGGACTTGCCGTCCTCGGAGACCACGACGGCACCGTCGGCGATCTTCGCGAAGTCGACGTACGCCTCGACGCGGCCCGCCCCGACGAACAGCGTGCGCTCGTTGAGCAGGAAGTCGGGCACGTTGCGCCTGTCGTTCTGCACGTCGACCACGACCTGGAAGTTGCCCTCGGCGGCGACGTAGCGGCTCAGGTCACGGATCGACTTGAGCAACGGCGGCTGGCTGCGGTCGGTCTGCTCCTTGGCGAACGGGTTGCGGAAGTCGGGCAGCAGACCGGTGGCCTGCACGCCGAGCAGTACCACCACCGCCAGCGCCGCCGCGCCGAGCACCCAGAGCAGGCCGCGCACCGGGCCGCCGCCCGACGCCGGGGCGCCCGGGGCGTACTCGCGGTCGTGGTCGGGCGAGCCCTCCGCCCGGTCGCGAAGGGACTCGCTGGTGGGGTAGTCCGGGAACTCCCGGGTGGGCTCGTTGATGTCACCGTCGCGGGCCATCGCCCTCACCGTCCTCGTCCGACAGAGTCCTCGTCCGACACATCGACTGACAATGACGGTACGGCCACCGTGCGACAGTCGCTCGCCGAGCGACCCGATCGGGTGAAACCGCAGGTCAGGCGAACGCGGACACGCCCGTGAGCCGCTGGCCGATGACGAGCTGGTGGATCTCGGAGGTGCCCTCGTACGTGAGCACGCTCTCCAGGTTGTTGGCGTGCCGCATCACCGGGTACTCCCCCGAGACGCCGTTGGCGCCGAGGATCGTGCGGCACTGCCGGGCGATGGCGAGGGCCTCGCGGACGTTGTTCAGCTTGCCCACGCTCACCTGGTGGGGCCGCAGCGAGCCGGCGTCGGCGAGGCGGCCCAGGTGCAGCGCGAGCAGCATCCCCTTGTTCCACTCCACCGCCATGTCGGCGAGCTTGGCCTGGGTGAGCTGGAAACCGGCGAGCGGGCGGCCGAACTGAGTGCGGGTGGTCGCGTACTCCAGGGCCGTCTCCAGGCAGTCGCGGGCCGCGCCGAGCGCGCCCCAGACGATGCCGTGCCGGGCCTCGGTCAGGCACCCCAGCGGCGCCTTCAGCCCGATCGCCTCGGGCAGTCGCGCATCAGCCGGCAGCCGGACGTCGTCGAGCGCGATCTCGCCGGTCAGGGACGCGCGCAGCGACATCTTGTGCCGGATCTCGCGCGCCGTCACCCCCGGCGTGTCCATGGGTACGGCGAAGCCGCGCACCCCTTCGTCGGTACGCGCCCAGATCACGCCCACATCGGCGATCGGCGCGTTGGTGATCCACAGTTTGCTGCCGTTGAGGATCCAGTCGTCGCCGTCGCGGCGGGCCCGGGTGGCCATCGACCCGGGATCGGAGCCGTGGTCGGGTTCGGTGAGCCCGAAACAGCCGATCGCCTCGCCGGCCGCCATCGCGGGCAGCCAGCGCTGCTTCTGCTCCTCGCTGCCGAAGCGCCAGATGGCGTACATGGCCAGCGAGCCCTGCACCGACACCAGCGACCGGACGCCGGAGTCGCCGGCCTCCAGTTCCAGGCAGGCCAGCCCGTACGCGACGGCCGAGGAGCCGGCGCAGCCGTAGCCGGTCAGGTGCATGCCGAGCAGGCCGAGCTTGCCGAACTCGCGGGCCAGTTCACGGGCCGGCACCTGGCCGTCCTCGTACCATCCGGCGACGTGCGGGCGTACCCGGTCGGTCACGAGCCGGCGCACGACGGCGCGGATCTGCCGCTCCTCCTCGCTGAGCGACGCGTCGATGTCGAGCAGGTCGAGAGGAGTCATGGCGTCACCTTAACCAAGCCTCAGGGAGGCGTCACTCGCCCTGGTCGCCGAGCACGAGCACCCGCGCGTGGATCTGGTTGCGCTGCTGGAGCGCCGCGCGCAGCGCCCGGTGCAGGCCGTCCTCCAGGTAGAGGCCGCCGTTCCACTGGACGACGTGCGGGAAGAGGTCGCCGTAGAAGGTGGAGTCCTCCGCGAGCAGCTTGTCCAGCGCGAGTTCGCGCTTGGTGGTGATGAGCTGGTCAAGCCGCAGCGGGCGCGGCGGAATCTCGGCCCACTGCTTCAGCGTGAGGTTGTGCTCCGGGTAGGGACGCCCGTCCCGGACCGCCCTGAAGATCACGGCGTGCTCTCCTCCCCAGGCCAGGCTGACAATGTGGATGTCAGCCTAACCGCTCAGGTCCACCGTCCCCGCCGCACCACATCCTGCACCGGACGCCGCCCGCGGCGCAGCGACGGTGACCGGTGGTCGACGTCTCGATAACCGACTGTGATCGCACCGATCGGGTGCAGTTCCGGCGGTACCCCGAACGCCTCCCGGTACGCCCCGATGCGCTGCGGCGGAATGCCGAAGAAGCAGGCGCCCAGTCCTTCGTCCACGGCGGTGAGCAGCATCAGCAGCGCCGCGAAACCGGTGTCCACGTACCAGTAGGGCACCGGCCAGCGCTCCTCGGCGCGGTCCGACCAGCCCTTGTCCGCCTCGGCGTAGCGGTCCAGGTAGGCGTCACGGTTGGCGTGCGGCACCACGATCAGCGGCGCCCGGCGCATCCCGGACAGCCAGCGTTCCCGGCCACCGCCACCCGGTGTGGTCGCGGCCCAGAACCGTTCCCGGTCCTCGGGTTCCTCCAGCACCAGGAAGCCCCAGCCCTGCGAGAACCCGGCCGACGGGGCCCGGACGGCGTGGTCCAGCAGCCGGTCCACCACCTCCGGCGGCACCGGCCGGTCGGGGTCGTAGTTGCGCACCATCCGGCGGCGCCGGACGACCTCGGCGAACTCCACGCTCAGACCTCCGGGCGGACGCCCCAGGCGCCCCGCCAGGTCTGCCCCGGCTCCAGCATGATCAGATCCTTGCCGGAGCGGAACGCGTCGGGCGGGCAGGTCATCGGCTCCACCGCCACGGACCGGCGGTGCCGTTCCCCGCCGAGCGTGTCGCCGGTGAACACCTGCCACCAGCCGAACTCGCGGTCCGCCCAGATCCGCAGCCCGGACGAGCCGTCCGGCGCGCTGAGCACCACCGCCGAGCCGCCGTCGGCGTCCCGCTCGACGTCACCGAACGCGGTGTCGAGGACCAGGTCGCCGATCGGGCGCGGGCTGGTGAAGTCGAACTCGGAGCCGGTCACCTCCGCGGCGGCGACCGGCAGCAGGCGGCTGTCCACCAGCACCCGGCGCCGGGCCGGCAGGTGCAGCCGCAGCTCGTCCACGCCGACCTTCGGCAGTTGCAGATAGGGGTGGACGGAGAAGCCGAACGGCGCGGGCTCGTCGGACAGGTTCGTCGCCTCGTGCTCGGCCCGCAGGCCGTCCGGGCCGACGCTCCACCGGGCCCGCAGCCGCAGCGCCCACGGGTAGCCGGGGCTCGGCGGCAGGTCGTAGCCGATGGTCACGCTGTCCGCCGACTGCTCGATCGGCTGCCACCGCACCCAGTTCACCAGGCCGTGCAGGGCGTTGTGCCGCTCCGGCTCGGTGAGGTCGAGCTGCAACGACCGCTCCCCGACCGTGTAGACGCCGTCCCGGATGCGGTTCGGCCACGGCGCCAGCACCTGCCCGGCCGAACCGGGGCAGACCTCGTCCTCGGCGTACCCGTCGAGGTGGTCCACCCCGTCGTAGCGGTAGGCCCGCAGCCCGCCGCCCACCTCGACCACGACGGCCTCGTGGCCGTCGGCCGCGATGGTCCACTGTGTACCGGACGGTGGCTGCACGTCGATCCCCATGTCGGCGACCCTACCGTCAGCGGCGCTCCTCGGCGGGGGTGGTCGAGCGATAGCGCAACAGCGCCGGGAACGCCACCACCAGCACCACCGCGAGCACGGCGGCAGCCAGGCCGCCACCGACCATGGCGAAGCCGGTGCCGAAACCGGCGGCCATCGCACCGGCGCGCAGATCGCCCAGGCGCGGGCCGCCGGCCACCACCACCGTGTTCACCCCCTGGAGACGCCCACGCATCCGGTCCGGCGCGTAGACCAGCAGCATCGACTGGCGCAGCGTGGCGCTGACCAGGTCGGCGGCACCGGCGACGCCCAGCAGCACCACTGCGACCCACAACTGCCCGGCCAGCCCGGCGAGCGCGATCGCCACGCCCCAGCCGACCACCGCCACGGTGAGCGCGAGGCCCTGGCGGCGGACCCGGCCGATCCACCCCGAGGTCAGGCCGCCGAGCATCGCGCCGATGGCGATGGAGCTGTAGAGCCAGCCCACCGCCGAGGCACCGCCGAAGCGTTCCTGCGCCAGCTCCGGGAACAGCGCCCGCGGCATGGCCAGGATCATCGCGATCAGGTCGATGGCGAAGGAGAGCAGCAGCACCCGCGTGGTCGCCAGATAGCGGAAGCCGTCGACGATGCTGGCGAACCCGGCCTTGCGCACGCCGCCGTCCGGGTCCGGCGACGGCGGCATCGCGGGCAGGCGCAGCGTGGCCCAGAGCGACGCGGTGAACAGCAGCGCGTCCGCCGCGTACGCGATGGGCAGCGCCACCCCGACCTGCCACGCGGCGAAGATCAGACCGGCGGCGAGCGGGCCGAAGACGGCGGCGGCGGTGAACGTGGTGAAGTTCAGCGTGGTGGCCGCCGGGACCAGCTCGGCCGGCACGAGCCGGGGCAGGATCGCGCTCCGGGCCGGCGAGGTGATCGCGAAGGCCGTCGACTGGAGGGCGACCAGCAGCAGGAGCAGCAGCGGGCTGCGCGCGCCGGCCAGCGACTGCACGAGCAGCCCGAGCGTCGAGGCCCAGAGCACGCAGCCGCCGACGAGCAGCACCCGGCGGCGGTCCCGGGCGTCGGCGACCGCGCCGCCCCACAGCCCGAACACCAGCAACGGTACGAAGCCGGCGATGCCCAGCAGGCCGACCCAGAGCGAGCCGCCGGTCAGGTCGAACATCTCCACCGGCACCGCCACGGCGGTGAACTGGAAGCCGAACATGGCGATCGCGTTGCCGGTCCAGACCCGCCGGTACGCGGGCACCCGCAGCGGGCGCAGGTCGATCGCCCAGCGGCTCGCGCCCCGCCGCCGGGCCGATGTGACGTCGGTCACGGTGCGAGCCGCTCGACGACGAAGACCCCGTCCCCGGTACGCCGGAAGCGCAGCCGGTCGTGCAGCCGGCTGGCCCGGCCCTGCCAGAACTCGACGGTCTCCGGCCGGACCCGGAACCCGCCCCAGTACGGCGGCGCGGGGATCGGGTCGACGTCGGCGAACCGCTCGGCCGCCGCCCGGTACGCCGCGTCGAGCGCGGCCCGGTCCGGCACCACCGTCGACTGGGCGCTGGCCCACGCCCCGAGCTGCGAGCCGCGCGGCCGGCCGGCGAAGTACGCCTCGGTCTCGGCGCGGTCCACCTGCTCGACCCGGCCGGTCACGATCACCTGCCGCTGCATCGGGAACCAGGGGAACACCAGGCTGGCCCACGGGTTCCCGGTCACCTCGGTGCCCTTGCGCGAACCGTGGTTGGTGTAGAAGACGAAGCCCTCCGGGCCGTACCCCTTGAGCAGCACGGTGCGCCCGCTGGGCCGGCCCTCGGCGTCGGCGGTGCCGAGCACCATCGCGTTCGGCTCCGGCAGCGGATGGGCCACCGCGTCGGCGAACCAGCGGGCGAACTGGGTGTGCCAGTCCGGCGCCAGGTCCGTCTCGGTCAGGCCCAGGTCGGCCGCGTACTCGTTACGCATGCCGGCCGGGGCGGGTGTGTCGCCTGTCACTGTGGTAGTCCCTCTCCCGGGCGTGCCGGCGTCCCCCGACGCTGGCCAGGCCCCGGTACCCAGTCTTCTCCTTCCCGAACGGGCGTCCACCGGCGGGGATGTCGCGTGGCGCACAGTGGCTGTGGGTCGCGCAGCGCGTTACCCACCGGGCAAGATGTTCCGAACCACATCCCTGAAGGGTCGCCTGAGCTGCGGGGCTCGATCAGCCCGCCCGGGCGCGCCGAGCCGAAGCCAGGAGACGACATGTCCGATTTCAAACCGGGCCTGGAGGGCGTCGTAGCCTTCGAGACCGAGATCGCCGAACCCGACCGCGCGGGGGGATCACTGCGCTACCGGGGCGTGGACATCGAGGACCTGATCGGCCAGGTCTCGTTCGGCAACGTCTGGGCGCTGCTGGTGGACGGCCGGTTCGGCCCGGGCCTGCCGCCGGCCGAGCCGTTCCCGGTGCCGGTGCACTCCGGTGACATCCGCGTCGACGTGCAGTCCGCGGTCGCCATGCTGGCCCCGTACTGGGGGCTCAACCAGCTTCTCGACATCTCCGACGAGCAGGCCCGCGAGGACCTGGCCCGGGTGTCGGTCACCGCGCTGTCCTTCGTCGCCCAGTCGGCACGCGGCCTGGGCCTGCCGGCCGTGCCGCAGAAGGAGATCGACAAGGCGGAGACCATCGTCGAGCGGTTCATGAAGCGCTGGCGGGGTGAGCCCGACCCGCGGCACGTCAAGGCCGTCGACGCGTACTTCATCTCGGCCGCCGAGCACGGCCTGAACGCCTCCACCTTCACCGCCCGGATCGTCGCCTCCACCGGCGCGGACGCCGCGGCCTGCATCTCCTCCGGCATCGGCGCGCTCTCCGGCCCGCTGCACGGCGGCGCCCCGTCCCGGGTGCTCAGCATGCTGGAGGCGGTCGAGCGCAGCGGCGACGCCGACGGGTACGTCAAGGGCGTCCTGGACCGCGGCGAGCGCCTGATGGGCTTCGGCCACCGGGTCTACCGGGCCGAGGACCCGCGCGCACGCGTGCTGCGGCGTACCGCCAAGGAGCTGGGCGCGCCCCGCTTCGAGGTCGCCGAGGCGCTGGAGAAGGCCGCGCTGGCCGAGCTCCAGGCCCGCCGCCCGGACCGCGTCCTCGCCACCAACGTCGAGTTCTGGTCGGCCGTGGTGCTGGACTTCGCCGAGGTGCCGGCGCACATGTTCACCTCGATGTTCACCTGCGCCCGGATGGGCGGCTGGTCGGCGCACATCCTGGAGCAGAAGAAGCTCCAGCGGCTGGTCCGGCCGTCGGCCACGTACGTCGGTCACGGCCCGCGCAAGCCGCAGCAGGTCGAGGGCTGGGACGCCATCCCGCACGGCGTCTGACGTCTCGCCCGGAGCCCCGTTCCCCAGCCGGTGGAGTGGGGCTCCGGCATCTCCGGGACCGGCACGCCGCGCGTGTGGCGGACGCCTCACCGACCGGGGTGGGACAGCCCGCCGGACGTGCCCGGGCAGGTGCGAGGATGGCCGTGGCAGTGTCGCCGGAACGGGCTCGGACGCCCGCCGCCACGCGGCAGGACATCGTCCGCGCCCTGCCAGCTCACCTCTCGCCCATGCGGAAGGATCTTCAAGACCGTGGCTGACGCACCGACCATCCGGATTCCCGACGAGATCAGGCCCGCCGACGGACGATTCGGCTGCGGCCCGTCCAAGGTCCGTCCGGCCGCGGTCTCCGCCCTCTCCGACGTCGCCACCAGCTACCTGGGCACGTCGCACCGGCAGAAGACGGTCCGCGACCAGGTGGCCCGGCTGCGCCGCGGCCTGGCCGAGTTCTTCTCCCTCCCCGAGGGGTACGAGGTGGTGCTCGGCAACGGCGGCACCACCGCGTTCTGGGAGGTCGCGACGTTCGGCCTGATCCGCGACCGGGCCCAGTTCGCCAGCTTCGGCGAGTTCGGCGCCAAGTTCGCCAAGTCGGTCAAGGATGCGCCGTTCCTGGGTGAGCCGACCGTCCGTAAGTCCGACGCGGGCAGCGCCCCGGCGCTGGTGGCCGAGGCCGGCGTGGACGTCTACGCCACCCCGCACAACGAGACCTCCACCGGTGTCGCGGTGCCGATCAGCCGGGTCGCGGGCGCCGACGAGGGCTCGCTGCTGCTGGTCGACGCCACCTCCGGCGCGGGCGGGCTGGACGTGGACGTCGCCCAGACCGACGTCTACTACTTCGCCCCGCAGAAGTGCTTCGGCTCCGACGGCGGGCTGTGGCTGGCCCTGATGTCGCCGGCCGCGCTGGCCCGGGCCACCGAGGTCAAGGAGTCGGGCCGCTACATCCCGGCCTTCCTCGACCTGGTCACCGCGATCGACAACTCGCGGCTGGAGCAGACGTACAACACCCCGGCGCTGGCGACCATCTTCCTGGCCGCGGAGCAGACCGACTGGATGAACTCCCAGGGCGGGCTGGCCTGGGCGGCCAAGCGCACCGCCGAGAGCGCCGGCATCGTGTACGGCTGGGCCGAGCGCTCGTCGTTCGCCACGCCGTTCGTGTCGGACCCGGCGCTGCGGTCCAACGTGGTCGCCACCGTCGACTTCGCCGACGGGGTGGACGCGACGGCGATCGCCAAGGCGCTGCGCGCCAACGGCATCGTCGACACCGAGCCGTACCGCAAGCTGGGCCGCAACCAGCTTCGGGTGGCGCTGTTCCCGGCCGTCGAGCCGGCCGACGTCGAGGCGCTCACCGCGTCCATCGACTACGTGGTCGAGCGACTCTGATCACTTGGTCACGGTGCGTGGCCGTCGGGGCTCCGGCGGCCACCCACCGTGATCATTACCGCAGCTCAGTCACGACATGCCGGGGTGTCGCAGTCCCCATCGGCGGGTAGATGAGCGTACGGTGGTGCGAGACGCCCGGGTGGCCGGCTCCCGTGGCGTGACGGCCAGCGAAGCGGGACGGAGGCAAGCCCATGCGCCCAGTACGCTTCGTCGCCCTCTCCGAGGACGGCCAGGCCCTGGTGCTCGCCGACGAGGTGGGGCGCCTGCTGGCGCTGCCCATCGACGAGCGGATCGCGTCGGCGCTGCACGCCGAGCCGGGCGCCCCGCCGCTCGCGGTGGTGCCGAGCGCCACCGACCCGACGCCGTCGCTGTCCCCACGGGACATCCAGGCCCGGATCCGGTCCGGCGAGTCCGCGGAGGACGTCGCCCGCATCGCCGGTGTGCCGGTCGACCGGGTGCTGCGCTACGCCGGCCCGGTGCTCCAGGAGCGGGCCATGCTCGCCCAGCACGCCCGCCGCACCCGGCTCAAGGGCGCGGAGAAGCCGACCCCGCTGGCCGAGGTCGTCAACGGCCGGCTGGCCCAGCACGGCATCGACACCGAGAAGATCTCGTGGGACGCCTACCGCCGCGACGACGGCACCTGGCGGATCATCGCGACCTGGCCGTCCGGCAAGGCCACCGCGCAGGCGGTGTGGGATCTGGACAAGACCCGGCAGAACGTCGCCCCGCACGACGACATGGCGCAATACCTGTGCGCCGAGCGGCCCACGCCGATCCTCGGCCAGGAGCCGGCGCCGGAGCGGGGCGGCCACGCGCTGCCCGGCCCGTCGCGCGGTGAGCCGAGCCGGGGTGGGCACGGCCTGCCGGCCGCCTCCGACCACGCCCGTCCGGGGCGTGACCCGATCCGCGCCGGCCGGGACGCGCTGCTCGCCTCGCTGGACCGGCCGCTCGGCGGCACGTCCGGGCGGGGTCTCGACACCCGCTCCCCGGCCGCGCTGGCCGGGCAGGAGGCGCCCCGTCAGCGGGCCGTCGCCGGTGGTGCCGCCGCGCTGCTCGGTGGTGGGCAGGGTTCGGCCTTCGACGACGACTCGGACGCGCCGAAGGAGATCCCCGCCGTACCCTCGCTCGCAGTGCTGCGGCCCCGTCGCACCGGCCCCGCTGCGGCGACCGGCGGTGCGTCCGCCGAGTCCACCGACGCCGGTGGCAAGCCGCGCAAGCGGCTGCCGAGCTGGGACGACGTGCTGTTCGGCACCGGCCCGGCGGCCCGCGAATCATCCTGATCCATCGCTCCACCCTGGCTCGTCGGCAAGGCACTCGAAGTGCCGGCGTGCCAGGGTGGAGGCATGGAGTACACGAACCTGGGACGCACCGGTCTGTCCGTGAGCCGTCTCTGCCTCGGCACGATGAACTTCGGTCCGCAGACCGACGAGCCGGACAGCTTCGCCATCATGGACCGGGCGCTCGAACACGGGATCAACTTCTTCGACACCGCGAACGTCTACGGCTGGAAGCTCGGTGAGGGCGTCACCGAGCACATCGTCGGCCGCTGGTTCGCGCAGGGCGGCGGGCGCCGCGACAAGGTCGTCCTCGCCACCAAGGTGTACGGCAAGATGGGCGAGTGGCCCAACGAGCAGGGCCTGAGCGCCCGGCACATCATCCGGGCCTGCGAAGACTCGCTGCGCCGGCTGCAGACCGACACGATCGACCTCTACCAGATGCACCACATCTCCCGGACCACGCCGTGGGACGAGATCTGGCAGGCGATGGAGACGCTCGTCGCCCAGGGCAAGGTGATCTACGTCGGCTCGTCCAACTTCGCCGGCTGGCACATCGCCCAGGCACAGGCCGCCGCCGGACAGCGCAACTTCCTCGGCCTCGTCTCCGAGCAGTCGATCTACAACCTGCTGACCCGCCACGTCGAACTGGAGGTCGTCCCGGCCGCCCAGCACTACGGGCTGGGCATCATCCCCTGGTCGCCGCTGCACGGCGGGCTACTCTCCGGCATCATCCGCAAGATGGCCGAGGGCAGCGCGGCGCGCGGCACCACCGGCCGTTCGGCCGACGCGCTGGCCGAGCACCGGAACACCATCGAGGCGTACGAGAAGCTCTGTGCCGACCTCGGCCACGACCCGGCCGACGTGGCGCTGGCCTGGCTGCTGTCCCGGCCGGGCGTGACCGCCCCGATCGTCGGCCCCCGCACCATGGACCAACTCGACCGCAACCTGGGTGCCCTCGACGTCCACCTGGACGAGCCCACCCTCACCCGCCTCGACGAGCTGTTCCCGCC
>NZ_RCVK01000380.1:0-11437 GCF_003667485.1 Micromonospora sp. BL1 | reverse complement strand
GTATAAGAGACAATGGTTGCACGGCGGGTCCGCATCCGGTGGACCCGTCCGACCCGGCGCGCCACGCTGGGCGGCCACGCCGACTTGCTGTGGTGCACGGGGCCGCTCGGCGCTACGGTGCCGTGGAGACGCCGAACACTCCAGACGAACGGGGATGGAACGATAAACCCCATGAGAGCCCGGGTACTCGTGGTCGATGACGACCCCGCCCTCGCCGAGATGCTCGGCATCGTGCTGCGCAGCGAGGGCTTCGTGCCGTCCTTCGTCGCGGACGGCGAACGGGCGCTGGCCGCGTTCCGCGACAACCGACCCGACATCGTCCTGCTCGACCTGATGCTGCCGGGCATGAGCGGCATCGACGTGGCCCGCGCCATCCGGGGCGAGTCCGGCGTGCCGATCGTGATGCTGACCGCCAAGAGCGACACCGTCGACGTGGTGCTCGGGCTGGAGTCCGGCGCCGACGACTACGTGGTCAAGCCGTTCAAGCCCAAGGAGCTGGTGGCCCGGATGCGGGCCCGGCTGCGCCGGGGCGAGGACGTGGCGCCGGAGATGCTGACCATCGGTCCGCCCGGCAACCAGATCACCATCGACGTGCCGGCCCACACGGTCAGCCGCGACGGCGAGGAGGTGAAGCTGACGCCGCTGGAGTTCGACCTGCTGGTCGCGCTCGCCCGCAAGCCGCGCCAGGTCTTCACCCGCGAGGTGCTGCTGGAGCAGGTCTGGGGCTACCGCCACGCGGCGGACACCCGCCTGGTCAACGTGCACGTCCAGCGGCTGCGCGCCAAGATCGAGCCGGATCCGGAGCGACCCGAAATCATCCTCACCGTGCGGGGCGTGGGCTACAAGGCAGGCACCGGATAGCCTGGTCAGCACTGTGGTGACCACCCCGCTGCCCGACCCGCCGACCGCCGCGTCCCGCCGGCTCCACGCCGTGCGGGCACTCTGGCTCGCCCTGACCGGCCGGGTCGCCCGACTGGTGGCCGCGGTGCACCAGGCGTGGCGGCGGTCGCTCCAGGTCCGTGTGGTCACCATCACGCTGGTGGCGTCGAGTCTGCTGGTGGGCGGTTTCGCCTATCTGATCGCCGACAAGATCACGAGCATCCTGCTGGAGAACGCCGAGACCGACGTGCGGCTGCGGCTGAGCAACGGCAGCGAGTACGCGGCCAAGCAGTTCAACCTCTACAGCCAGCCGCAGGAGGCGCAGCTCCAGAACACCATCGACGGCACCGTGAACTACCTGGCCGGCGGGGATCCCACCCAGACCAGCGGCGTGGTGGTGGCGATCACCGCCGACAACTTCGCCGAGTTCATCGAGCCGCGTACCACGCCGGACGTGCCGGTGGGCGCGGTGATCGGCGACGAGCTGCGGGCCACCGTCGCCTCCGGCAAGGTCGCCCACCAGATCCGTACCGGCTCGCTCGGCGGCGAGCGGACGAAATACCTGGTCTACGGCTCCCCGGTGCCCACCAAGTTCGGGCAGGTCGAGCTCTACTACCTCGTACCCCTGGCCCGGCAGGACGCGACGGCGGCCGACGCCCGCGCCACGGTGGTCGCGACCGGCGTCGCGCTGGTGCTGCTGCTCGGCCTGCTGGCCGCGCTGGTCACCCGCCTGGTGGTGACGCCGGTACGGGTGGCCGCGCGCACCGCGCAGCGGCTGTCCGCCGGCCTGCTCGACCAGCGCATGGTGGTCTCCGGCGAGGACGACCTGGCCCTGCTGGCCGCCTCGTTCAACCAGATGGCGACGAACCTGCAACGGCAGATCCTCCGGCTGGAGGAGATGTCCCGGCTGCAACGCCGGTTCACCTCCGACGTCTCGCACGAGCTGCGGACACCGCTGACCACGGTACGGATGGCCGCCGACCTGATCTTCGCCGAGCGCGACGAGTTCGACCCGGCGGTGGCCCGCAGCGCCGAGCTGCTCCAGGCCGAGCTGGACCGGTTCGAGGAACTGCTCACCGACCTGCTGGAGATCAGCCGGTTCGACGCCGGTTTCGCGGTGCTGGACAGCGAGCCGACCGACCTGGTGCCGGTGGTGCACCGGGTGACCGAGCGGCTGGCCGGCCTGGCCGAGCGGGTCGGGGTGACCATCGAGCTGGACCTGCCGGACACTCCGGTGATCGCCGAGGTCGACCCGCGCCGCGTCGAGCGGGTGCTGCGCAACCTGGTCGGCAACGCGGTCGAGCACGGCGAGGCCAAGCCGGTACGGATCACCCTGGGCCAGGATCAGAGCGCGGTGGCGATCACCGTGCGGGACCACGGTGTCGGCCTCAAGCCGGGGGAGGAGAAGCTGGTGTTCAACCGCTTCTGGCGGGCCGACCCGTCGCGCGCCCGGCAGACCGGCGGCACCGGGCTGGGCCTGTCGATCAGCCTGGAGGACGCCCGCCTGCACGGCGGCTGGCTGGAGGCGTGGGGCGCGCCGGGTCAGGGCGCACAGTTCCGCCTCACCCTGCCGGCCCGGGCCGGGGACCGGCTCACCACCTCCCCGCTACGGCTGGTGCCGGCCGACGCCACGGTGCCGTTCGGCGGCCCCCGCGACGGCGGGCTGCCCGCCATCGGGCCCGGCGGCGTCGCGGCGCTGACCGCCGGACCGGCCGGCGGCGACCACGCGGAGGCACGGCCGTGAACCGCCGCGTCCTGGCCCTGCTGCTGACCGGCGCGCTGCTGCCGGCCGCGCTCGCCGGATGCGGCATCCCGCACCAGACCGACGTGCAGGTGGACGGCTCGGTGCCGGCCGCCGAGTCCGGGGCGCTCAACGGCAGCCCGGCCCGGCCGCCCGAACCGGCCGACAGCAGCGAGCCGGTGCCGTTCATCGAGAACTACCTGCGGGCCGCCGCCGCCGGGGAGCGCGACCAGGCGTACGCCCGGGCCCGGAAGTTCCTCGCCGCGGAGGCCCGCGACCTGCTGCCGGGCAAGCCGCAGACCAGCGAGGTCGAGCTGACAGTGGTCCGGCTGCGGGAGAAGCCGGAGAGCACGCCGCCCAACAACCAGGGCACCAGCACCGTGACGCTCAAGGTGCAGCAGGTGGGCGTGCTGCGCGCCGACGGCACGCTCGGCCCGCCGGTGGCGAGCGAGACGCAGTACGTCTTCGAGCTGCGCCGGGCCGAACCGGCCGGCACCGGCCTGCTGATCACCGAGCTGCCGAACGTGCTGCTGGCCAGCGACTCGGCGATGCGCGAGTACTACCGCCCCCGCACCGTCTACTTCTGGAACACCGACCTGACCCGGCTGGTGCCGGACCAGCGTTACCTGCCCTCGTCCGCGCCGACCGAGCGCCGGATCACCGAGGTGATGAAGTGGCTGGCCGACCGCCCGTCGGACTGGCTGGCCCCCGGCGTGACCGGGCTGCCCGACGGCACCCAGCTGATCAACAACGCGACCGGCGCGGACGGCCACTGGGAGATCAACCTCAACATGCCGGGCGCCAACGAGCAGCGGCTGACCCGGCTCGGCACCCAGCTGGCGTGGTCCCTGTCGGACCTGGACGGCCAGGTCGACCTGAAGATCCAGAACCAGAAGCGGCTCACCGTCGACCTGGGGCGCGAGCGCGTTGCCACCGCCGCCTATCCACGCGGCGGCGACCCGATGCGGTTCGCCGTCTACGACGGCGCCGTCCGTCCCCTGGCGTTCGGCAACGAGTCGCGGGCCGCCGTGCCGCTGCCGCCCGCGGAGAACCGCAACGTGGTCTCCGCGTCGCTCGCCCGCGCCGACGACCAGGTGCTCGCCGCGCTCGTGGTGACCGGGCCGGACAACCGCAGGCGGCTCAAGGTGGGCACCGGCCCGGATCCGGTCACCACCCTCAACCCCGGCGACCGTACGTTCCGGACGATGAGCCGTCCCACCTGGCTGCGGTCGCTGAACAAGGCCCGCCCGGCCGGTCTGGTGGCGGCGGACGGCCGGCTCTACCGGTTCGACGGCGCGGGCCGGACGAGCGAGATCCCGCTGTCCGTTCCCGGGCCGGTGACGGCTGTCGCCGGTTCCCTCGACGGGCACCGGATCGCGCTGGCCTCCGGCGGCGCGGTCTTCGTCGCCGCGGTCAGCGTCGACGGCGGCGTGGTCAGCCTCGGGCAGCCCCGCCGCGTGACCACGCTGCTCACCGGCGTGACGGTGGTGGACTGGGTGGCGGAGAACGAGCTGGCGCTGGCCGGCAACGAGGCGGACCGGCGCTCGGCGATCCACCAGCTCACCGTCGACGGCGCCTGGGAGACCCCGCTGGCGGTGGAGATCGGCGCCCCGGTGACCCAGCTCGCCGGGTATCCGGGCGGCGGCGACCGCGGCCTGGCCGCGTTCTCGTTCATGTTCGAGACGGACGGCGCGGCCTGGCGGAACAACCCGTTCGACTACGTCAAGCGGGAGCAGGTGCTCGACGTTCCGTCGGGCAGCCGGGCGACCAACCCGACCGCACCGTTCTTCCTCTACTGAGCCCGTGCGTGAACTGGGCGGGCTCTGGTCGGACCTGACCGACCTGGTGCTGCCCGCCGGGTGCGCGGGCTGCGGCGCGGGGTCGGTACGGCTGCGGCACGGCTTCTGCCCCGGCTGCGTGCGGGAGCTGGAGTCGCTGCGTCCCGCACCTGCCCGGCCCGATCCGGCTCCGCCCGGCCTGCCGCCCTGCGTCGCGCTCGGCCCGTACGGCGGCGCGTTGCGCGAGGGGCTGCTGGCGTACAAGGAACGGGGCCGGCACGGGCTGGCCCGGCCGTTGGGCGCGCTGCTCGCCGAGGTGGTCGCCGCGGCGGCGGGGCCACCCGGCCCGGTGGCGCTCGTGGCGGTGCCCGACACCGCCCGCGCCGCCCGGGCCCGCTACGGCGACCACCTGGACCGGCTGGTCCGCCCGGCGGCGGCCCGGTTGCGCGCGGCCGGCTGGCCGGTACGCGTGCTGCGCCCGCTCCGCGCGCTGCCCCGCACCGACTCGGTGGCGCTGGACAGCGCCGGACGGGCCGCCGCGGCCGAGGCGGCGTTCCGGTTGCGCCGCCCGCCCGCTGGAGACCGCCCGGGGGAGACCGTCGTGCTGCTCGACGACATCGTCACCACCGGCGCCACGCTGGCGGCGGTGAGCCGGATGTTGCACCGCGCGGGAATGGCGCCAAAGGCCGCGGCGGTGCTCGCCGCAACGCAAAAGCGGCACCGCCGGTGACGCTTCGTGTATCCGTTTCACCCCATGGTGTATGAGCTGTTAAATTTCGCGACCGCCTTCGGCAACCAGGGGTGACGGTTGGCCGTACAGGAGTTAGCGTTTCGGTGTCGGGGGTAGTGAGGATCCAACCTTCCCCCGGCACTGGAAGGAGGCGTAGCCGAACAACACCGGTCGACGCCGAGCGGGGCCCTCCCGGGTGCGTCGACCGGATCTGATCCGGACCGAACGACCGTCCGAACAAGGGAGGTCACGTGGACATCGTGGTCAAGGGCCGTAACGTCGAAGTGCCGGACCATTACCGGGTGCACGTAGCCGAGAAGCTCGCGAAGATCGAACGCTACGACCAGAAGCTCATTCGCGTGGACGTGGAGTTGTTCCACGAGCGCAATCCACGCCAGGCGGACACCTGCCAGCGGGTGGAGATCACGTGCGTGACGCGCGGCCCGGTGATCCGGGCCGAGGCCTGCACGAACGACTTCTACAGCGCGCTCGACGCCGCAATCGCCAAGTTGGACACGCGATTCCGCCGCGCGGCGGACCGTCGCCGGGTGCACCGCGGGCGGCACGCGCCGATCTCCGTGGCCGCCGCGACAGCCGGCCTGCCGGTGGCCGATCTCGACGGCCCGGGGTTGGCGGCGCTCGACGGCCACGGCACCGCCACAGCGGTCGCCGAACGCCCCGACGAGAGCGGCTACACCGAACCCGACGACCAGCCGTGGCACATCGCCCGGGCGAAGGTCCACCCCGCCGAACCGATGACCGTCGACGACGCGCTGTTCCAGATGGAACTGGTCGGCCACGACTTCTACCTGTTCCAGGACAAGGAGTCCGGCCGCCCGAGCGTGGTCTACCGGCGGCACGCGTACGACTACGGGATCATCCAGCTCGGCACGTGACCCCTTGACCGGCGAGGACGGGCCCCGCGCAGGGGTCCGTCCTCAGTTCTCGTCCGTGGCCAGGCGGCCGTAGACCACCGAGTCGACACGGACGCCGTCCGGGCCGGGCAGCCGGCCGCGCAACAGCCCCTCCCGCTGGAAGCCGGCCCGCTCCAGCACCCGCTGCGAGGCGACGTTGTCCGGCCGGGTGCCGGCCCACACCCGGGCCACCCCGACACCGAACGCCCACCCCGCGACCAGCCGGACCGTCCGGGCCGCCAGCCCGCGACCGCGCGCCTCGGGCAGCAGGCTGTAGCCGACCATGGCCTGCCCGGTGGCCGGCTCGTCGTAGAACAGCGCGCAGCCGCCGACGACAGCACCGGTGGCCGCGTCGAGGATCGTCAGGTCGGCGGCCTCGCCGGCCAGCCAGCGGCTCGCCGCCAGCCGGCAGCGGCGCTCGAGCGCCGCCCGCTGCGGCGCCACCGGCGGCACCCGGTTCGCCACCACCTCCGGCAGCGAGTGCAGCCGGAACAGCGCGTCCGTGTCCGCCGGCTCCACCGGGCGCAGCGTCACCACGCCGTCGGTGAGCCGGCCGTCCGGCAGGTCCGGCAGCAGGCGCGCTACCGGCCCGGGCGGGTCGTCGGCCAGCCGCACCCAGGCGATCAGATCCTGGCGTACGCCGTGGCCGTCCGCGCCCGCCGCCCGGCGTACGCCCTCGTGCCGGTAACCGCAGGCCAGTGCGATGCGCTGGCTCGCCACGTTGTCGACGCGGGTGAGCAGCTCCAGCCGGGCCGCCCCGGCGGCGAACGCCCGCTCGGTCAGCAGCCGCGTGGCGGCGGTCGCCACGCCCCGGCCGCGCGCCGCCGGCCCCACCCAGTAACCGATCTCGTACGTGGCCCGCTCCGCGCTGAGCCGGGTCAGGCCGATGCTGCCGAGCAGCCGGTCGGTCGCCGGGTCGGCGATCGTGTACGCGGCGCCACCGGCCGCCCACGCCGCGGGCGCGCCCTCGGTGATCCACCAGCGGGCGGCGTCGGCGTCGTACGGGTCCGGCAGCAGGGGCATGAACCGGCGGGTCTCCGGATCGGCGCACCCGGCCACCGTCTCGGGCACGTCCGCGAGGTGGCACGGCCGCAGCCGTACGCCGTACCCCTCGATCGTCTCCGGGGTCACGTCAGGTCGCCCGGCAGCAGCGCGCCGATCCAGACGTCCTGCCGCTCGCCGCGGTGCTGGACGCCGCCGCGCAGCGTGCCCTCGACGGTGAAGCCGGCCTTCTCGGCGGCCCGCCGGGAGGCGGTGTTGCCCACGTTCGCCCGCCACTCGATCCGGGCCAGGCCGAGCGTGGTGAAACCCCAGGCGCAGACCGCGGCGAGAGCGGCCGGCAGGTAACCCCGGCCGCGCGCGTACGGTGCGGTCATGTACCCCACGTCGGCCACCAGCGGGTCGTTCGGCAGCAGGCGCAGGTCGACCGAGGCGACGTAGCGGTCGTCCGGATCCGCCACGGCGAACGTCACGGCCGTGCCCCGGGCCCAGGCCGGGCGCACCAGGTCGCGCAGGAAGCCCTCGGCGTGCTCCGGCCGGTACGGGTGCGGCACTGTGGTCCAGCGGACGGTCTGCTCGTCCTGGCAGGTGCGGGTCACCTCGGCCAGGTCGCGTTCCTCCAGCGCGCGCAGCCGCAGCTCGGTGTCCCCGGCGGTGGCGAACAGGACCGGCTGCGGGCGGCCGAAGACCGCCGCCCGGCGGGCCTGGAGCGTGTCCGGGCCGTAGGGGACCGGGTCGCCGGGCGCGGCCAGCTCGGCCGGGAGGAGGGAGCCGATCCAGCCCTCCGGGCGGCCGCCGGGGCTGGGGTGGGCCAGCCGCAGCTCACCATCGATCCGGAAGCCGGCGCGCAGCGCGACCAGCCGGGAGGCGTGGTTGCCGATCTCGGCCTGCCAGGTGAGCCGGCACAGCTTGAGCGCGTCGAACGCCCAGCGGGCGAGCGCGCGGGTGGCGCGGACCGCGACGCCCCGGCCCCGCGCCCACGGCGCGGTCCAGTAGCCCACCTCGGCCGAGTCCAGCGCGCGGTCGACGGAGACCAGGCCGATCGAGGCGAGCAGCTCGCCGGTGCCGGCGTCGCAGACCGCGAACTGCGCCGCGGTGCCCTCGGCCCAGGCGGTGGCGCTGATCGTGGTGACGAACTCGGTCGCGTGCTCCGGCAGGTACGGGCGAGGTACGGTGGTCCAGCGCTGGATGTCCGGATCCTGGCAGGCACGGTGCACCGCGTCGGCGTCCTCCGCGCGCCACGGGCGCAGCAGTAGGCCGTCCTCGATGATCTCCACAGGCTCCATTCGAGCCATCGTGCCGGATCGTTCGCGCACGGCGTAACCCGATTAGCGGCCGGTGGCGCACGGTCGCGGCGTTATGTCGGGTTCCGGAGCCCGGACCGCCGCCACCAGTGACCATCGTCGCCTCGGAGCGCCTACGATGGTTCGAGACCGTCTAGGGGAGCGTTGATCCGTGTCGATTCTGGAAAAGTTCCTTCGCGCCGGCGAGGGCCGCATGGTGCGTCGGCTGAAGGCCATCGCTGCCGCCGTCAACTCGATCGAGGACGACTACGTCAACCTCAGCGACGACGAGCTGCGCGGCATGACCGACCAGTTCAAGGAGCGGCTCGAGGATGGCGAGACCCTCGACGACCTGCTGCCCGAGGCGTTCGCGGTGTGCCGGGAAGCCGCCTCGCGGGTGCTCGGCCAGCGCCCCTACGACGTCCAGGTGATGGGTGGCGCGGCGCTGCACTTCGGCAACATCGCCGAGATGAAGACCGGTGAGGGCAAGACGCTCACCTCGGTCATGCCGGTCTACCTGAACGCGCTCGCCGGCAAGGGCGTGCACGTCATCACGGTGAACGACTACCTGGCCGAGCGCGACGCCGCCTGGATGGGCCGCGTCCACGAGTTCCTCGGCCTGCAGGTCGGCGTGGTGCTGCCCAACCGGCCCGCCACCGAGCACCGCGCGGCCTACGAGTGCGACATCACCTACGGCACCAACAACGAGTTCGGCTTCGACTACCTGCGCGACAACATGGCCTGGTCGAAGGACGAGCTGGTCCAGCGCGGCCACTTCTTCGCCGTGGTCGACGAGGTCGACTCGATCCTGATCGACGAGGCGCGTACCCCGCTGATCATCTCCGGTCCGGCCGAGCACTCCGCCCGGTGGTACCAGGAGTTCGCCACGGTGGTGGCCCGGCTCCAGCCCGGCACCGACGGCGAGGGCGACTACGAGGTCGACTACGCCAAGCGCACCATCGCGATCACCGAGCGCGGCGTGGCCAAGGTGGAGGACCGCCTGGGCATCGACAACCTCTACGAGTCGGTGAACACCCCGCTGGTGGGCTACCTGAACAACGCGATCAAGGCCAAGGAGCTCTACAAGCGCGACAAGGACTACATCGTCAACGACGGTGAGGTCCTGATCGTCGACGAGTTCACCGGCCGCATCCTGCACGGTCGCCGCTACAACGAGGGCATGCACCAGGCGATCGAGGCCAAGGAGGGGGTGGAGATCAAGCAGGAGAACCAGACCCTGGCCACCATCACCCTCCAGAACTACTTCCGCCTCTACGAGAAGCTCTCCGGCATGACCGGTACCGCCCAGACCGAGGCGGGCGAGTTCAACAAGGTCTACAAGGTCGGCGTCGTGACCATCCCGACGCACCGGCCGATGGTCCGGCTCGACCGGCCCGACGTCATCTACAAGACCGAGAAGGCCAAGTTCAACGCCGTCGTCGAGGACATCGCCGAGCGGCACGAGCAGGGCCAGCCGGTGCTGGTCGGCACCGTCTCGGTGGAGAACTCCGAGATCCTGTCGCACATGCTGCGCCGCCGCGGCATCCCGCACTCGGTGCTGAACGCGAAGTTCCACGC
The DNA here is from genome assembly GCF_003667485.1 of Micromonospora sp. BL1. Taxonomy (NCBI): domain Bacteria; kingdom Bacillati; phylum Actinomycetota; class Actinomycetes; order Micromonosporales; family Micromonosporaceae; genus Micromonospora; species Micromonospora sp. BL1. The sequence continues at coordinate 1,535 of NZ_RCVK01000380.1, read as the reverse complement.
CAAGGAGGCGGAGATCGTCGCGCAGGCCGGGCGCAAGGGCGCGGTCACCGTCGCGACCAACATGGCCGGCCGCGGTACGGACATCCTGCTCGGCGGCAACCCCGAGTTCCTCGCCGCGAACGAGCTGCGCCAGCGCGGGCTCGACCCGGTCGAGCAGCCGGAGGAGTACGCCAAGGCGATGGAGGAGATCCTCCCGACCTGGAAGCAGGCGTGCGACGTCGAGGCGGAGGAGGTCGCCGCCGCCGGTGGGCTCTACGTGCTGGGCACCGAGCGGCACGAGTCCCGCCGGATCGACAACCAGCTCCGCGGTCGCGCCGGCCGGCAGGGTGACCCGGGCGAGTCCCGCTTCTACCTGTCGCTCCAGGACGAGCTGATGAAGCGCTTCCGGGCCGGCGCGGTCGAGGCCGTGATGGACCGCTTCAACATCCCGGAGGACGTGCCCATCGAGTCGAAGATGGTCACCCGCCAGATCAGGAGCGCCCAGGCCCAGATCGAGGGCCAGAACGCCGAGATCCGCAAGAACGTCCTGAAGTACGACGAGGTGCTGAACAAGCAGCGCCAGGTGATCTACGCCGAGCGCCTCCGGGTGCTCAACGGCGAGGACCTGTCCGACCAGGTCCGCAACATGATCGACGACGTGGTCACCGCGTACGTGGTCGGCGCGACGAGCGACGGCTACGCCGAGGACTGGGACCTCGACCAGCTCTGGTCCAGCCTGAAGCAGCTCTACCCGGTCGGCATCACCGTCGAGGAGCTGGAGGAGGAGGTCGGTTCCCGCTCCGGCATCGACCAGGACTTCCTGCTCGCCCGCCTGAAGGAGGACGCGCACGCCGCGTACGACAGGCGTGAGGAGAACCTCGGCGAGGAGGCGGTGCGCCAGCTCGAGCGCATGGTCCTGCTCCAGGTGATCGACCGTAAGTGGCGCGAGCACCTCTACGAGATGGACTACCTCCAGGAGGGCATCAGCCTGCGGGCGTACGCCCAGCGCGACCCGGTCATCGAGTACCAGCGCGAGGGCTTCGACATGTTCGCCTCCATGATGGACGGCATCAAGGAGGAGACGGTCGGCTTCCTCTACAACCTGGAGGTCCAGGTCGAGGAGGCGGAGCCGGAGGCCGAAGAGGTGGCGCTGCTGGAGAAGCCGGTGGAGATCCGGGCCAAGGGTCTCAACCGCGCGCCGCAGCAGCAGGGCCTGCAATACTCCGCACCGTCGGTGGACGGCGAGGCCGGCCGGGGCACCCCGGTGATCGAGCGGCCCGAGCAGCAGGCCCCGGCGCTCGGCATCGGCCAGCAGTCCTCGGAGCGTCCGGCCGCCTCCACGCCGCGCCGTACCCCGGGTGCGGCGGCCGGGGCGAGCGGCCAGGCGGTCGCCGCGAGCACCGCCCGGCGGGCCGCGCCGGGCCAGGTCGACGGCGGCGAGGGCCCGTCCCGTAACGCGCCCTGCCCGTGTGGCTCGGGCCGCAAGTACAAGCGCTGCCACGGCTCGCCCAACGGCGGCAACTGACCCCGAACGAGCGCCCCGACGGGCCCCGGCC
>NZ_RCVK01000420.1:0-11504 GCF_003667485.1 Micromonospora sp. BL1 | reverse complement strand
GGCTGGAGGGGCGGCATCTGGGGGCGATCCGCGAGGTCGTCGACGTGTGCGACGCCTGCGGGGTGGACATATGGCTGCGCGGGGGGTGGGCGATGGACTTCCACCTCGGTGAAGTGACCCGCCCGCACGTCGACGTCGACTGGTACTGCTGGCGGCGCGACGCCGACACGCTGGCCGACCGGCTCGGCGCGCTCGGCTGGCGCCCCGACCCCCGGATGCCCGCCACGACGCAGCTCGACCTGCTGCGCGACGACGTCGAGCTGAGCTTCGCGTACCTCGACCGGGACGCGGACGGCCGGGTCGTCGTCGGCGCCGGACCGTGGGCGGGCACGCTCCTGCCGGACGGCATGCTCGCCGGGCCGCCCGGCCGGATCGGCACGCTCGCGGCACCGGTGATCAGCGTCGCGGCGCAGATCGAGTTCAAGGAGATGTTCCCGGTCTGGATGCCGGAGCGCCCCCGCCGGGCCAAGGACGCGGCCGACCTGGCCCGTCTCCGGGCGTCAGCGGGTGGTCACCCGGCGCGCTGACCGGGCCTGGCGGCCGGAATCGCGAGGCACAATCGAGTTCATGCGCCGTCGTCCCGCCGCCCTGCTCACCGCCGCCGTGCTCGGCGCCGCCCTCACCGGCTGCTCGGAGCAGCCCACCGCCCCGGCCGGGCGGCCCGCACCCGACGTCCCACCGACCACCACCACACCCGCTCCGCGCGTACCGGCGGGCAAGGCCCCCACGGAGAGCTTCGCGGTCGGCGTACGCCAGGTGAAGCTGAACCGCGACGGCGAGCGGCCGTTGCCGGTGACGCTCTGGTACCCGGCGGCGGGCTCCGCCGGTGGCGCGGTCGAGCGTTCCGCCGCGGCGGCCGACGGGCGGTTCCCGGTGGTGCTGTTCAGCCACGGCCTGAGCGCGTGGCCGGAGGACTACCAGGCGCTGCTGACCCGCTGGGCGGCGGCCGGTTTCGTGGTCGCCGCGCCGCGTTTCCCGCACACCTCCCGGGGCACCGACGGCAACCCGCTGGACGTGCTCAACCAGCCGGCCGACGTGTCGTACGTGCTGACGCAGGTGCTCACGTTGGGCGAGAAGGCGGGCGATCCGCTGCGCGGCCGGCTGGACCCGGAGCGGGTGGCCGCGACCGGGCACAGCGCCGGCGGTGTGACCACGATCGGGTTGTTCACCGCCGGCCGGGACGAGCGGCTGGACGCGGGCATCGTCTTCGCCGGCACCGCGCTCGGTGTGGGCACCGCGTTCGCCGGCGCCGCCGCGCCGCAGTTGTTCGTGCACGGCGAGGCCGACGAGGTGGTGTCGTACGCCGCCGGCAAGGCCGTGTACGACGCGGTGCCGTGGCCGAAGGCGATGCTCAGCCTGCCCAAGGGCGACCACGGCCGGGCGCTGCTCGGCGACGGCAAGGCGCTGGGCGTGGTCGCCGACACCACTGTCGAGTTCCTCCGCTGGACGCTCTACGGCGACCCGGCGGCGAAGAAGCGCCTCCCGGCCGACGCCGCCCGGGGCGGCCTGGCCACCCTGGACGACCGGCTCTGAGACGTCAGGCGGTGTGGTCGACGACCACCTTGCCGAAGACCTCACCGGAGTGCAGCCGGGCGAACGCCTCGGAGATCTCGCTGAACGGCACCACCCGGTCGACCACCGGGCGCACCTCGTGCTCGGCGCAGAACGCGAGCAGCTCGGTCAGCTCGTCCGGGGTGCCCATCGAGGTGCCGAGGATCTCCAGCTGCATGGCGAAGACCCGCCGCAGGTTGACCTTGGGCTCGTGCCCGGCGGTGGCGCCGGAGACCACGATCCGGGCCAGCGGGGCGGCCGACTTAAGCGAGTGGTCGAAGGTGGCCGCACCGACCGTCTCGATCACCACGTCGACCCGCTCCGGCAGCCGCGCGCCGGGCTCCAGCGCGGTCGCGCCCAGCTCGGCGATCCGCTCCCGCTTGGCGGCGTCGCGGCTGGTCGCGTACACCCGCTTGCCGAGCGCGACGCCGAGCGCGACGGCCGCGGTGGCCACGCCGCCGCCGGCGCCCTGGACCAGCACCGACTCGCCGTCGGCGACCCGGCCCTTGGTGGTCAGCATCCGCCAGGCGGTGAGCCAGGCCGTGGGCAGGCACGCCGCGTCGGTGGCCGACAGGCCGTCGGGCAGCGGCAGCAGGTTCATCCGGGGTACGGCGACAAGCTCGGCGAACGTGCCCTGGTAGTGCTCGGAGAGGATGGAGACCCCGCGCGGGTCGCCGGGGGTGGGCACCACCGGGTAGATGACCACCTCGTTGCCGTCCGGGTCGGTGCCGACCGCGTCGCAGCCCAGGATCATCGGGAGCTGGTCGGCGGTCAGGCCCACGCCGCGCAGCGACCAGAGGTCGTGGTGGTTGAGCGAGCTGGCCCGGACCCGCACGGTGACCCAGTCGTCCTGCGGGTGGGTCGGCTCGGGACGGTCGCCGACGGCGAGCGCGGCGAGCGGGTTGTCGGCGTCGAAGGCCGAGGCGAAGGCAGCACGCATGATCGGCACGGTAACAAGCTGAGCAGCGGTTAAGAAGGGGTCCGTCCTATGCGAAACGCGACAGGACGGGCCCCTTCCCGTACACGTCAGCGGCGGGCGACCCCGTCGCGGCGGGCGGCCTCCGCGACCGCCTCGGCCACCGCCGGTGCGACGCGCGGGTCCAGCGGCGAGGGCACGATCGCGTCGGCGGTCAGCGACTCGGCCACCACGCCGGCGATGGCGTCGGCGGCGGCCACCTTCATCGAGTCGGTGATCCGGGTGGCCCCGGCGTCCAGCGCGCCCCGGAACACACCGGGGAACGCGAGCACGTTGTTGATCTGGTTCGGGTAGTCGCTGCGCCCGGTGGCGACCACCGCCACGTGCCGGGCGGCCACCTCGGGGTGCACCTCCGGGGTGGGGTTGGCCAGCGCGAACACGATGCCGCCGGGAGCCATGCCGGCCACCGCCGCCTCCGGGATCTGGCCGCCGGAGACGCCCACGAGCACGTCCGCGTCGCGCAGCGCCTCGGTGATGTCGCCCTGCCGGCCCTCGGCGTTGGTGATCTCGGCAAGCTCGGCCTTGGTGCCGGTCAGCTCGCGGTGCCGGCCGATGATGCCGCGTGAGTCGCACACCACCACCCGGTCCGGGTCGACGCCGCCCGCGATCAGCATCTTGGTGACCGCCACTCCGGCCGCGCCCGCGCCGCTGACCGCCACCCGCAGGTCACCGAGCTTGCGGTTGAGCAGCGTCGCGGCGTTGCGCAGCGCGGCGAGCACCACGATCGCGGTGCCGTGCTGGTCGTCGTGGAAGACCGGGATGTCCAGCGCCTCGTCGAGCCGGCGCTCCACCTCGAAGCAGCGCGGGGCGCTGATGTCCTCCAGGTTGATCCCGCCGAACGAGGGCGCGAGCGCCTTGACCGTCGCGACGATCTCGTCCACGTCCTGCGTGTCCAGGCAGACCGGCACCGCGTCCACGCCGGCGAACTGCTTGAACAGCACCGCCTTGCCCTCCATCACGGGCAGCGCGGCGCGCGGGCCGATGTTGCCGAGACCGAGTACGGCGGAACCGTCGGTGACCACGGCGACGGTGTGCGACACCCAGGTGTAGGTGTCGGCGAGCGCGGGGTCGGCGGCGATCGCCTCGCACACCCGGGCCACACCCGGGGTGTACGCGAGGGAGAGATCCTCGCGGCTGGTCAGCGGCACTGTGGAGGCGACTGCCATCTTGCCGCCGACGTGCAGGCGGAAGACGGGATCGGCGGGGTCCGGGGTGGACGAAGACATGGTGACTCCAGGATCTGTCGAGCAGACGGACCGGCCGGCGTGGTCAGCGGTGGTCAGCGACCGGCGGCGCGGCGGTGCGGGGGTCACCCGGGCACTTTTCGAGCATAGTCACGCTTCGGCACCCAGTATGTGAGCGGGGTCATATCCGCTCCGGTCGTTACCTGCCCCTGACCCGTCCCGGACGCGGCCACCAGCGGGCCACCACCCGGCCCCGGACGTCGGCCACCCCGTACGCGCGGGAGTCGTCGGCGACGAACTCGTTGTCGCCGCGCAACCACCATCCGCCGTCGCGCGGTTCCACCGCCCGCTTGACGACGAGCAGGTCGGGACGGCTGCGGAACACCGCGACGACCACGTCCCCGGGGCGTACCGGCCGGCCTCCGGTGCGGACCAGCACCGCGTCGCCGTGACGCAGCGTCGGGGACATGGACGGGCCGGTCACCAGCACCGGCACCAGCGGGCCGCGCAGAGCCGGGGGTTCACCGGTGGGCGCCATGTCACCTCCCAGCCCCCGAGGGCGTCTCCAGGAGTAATGTCGTCTTGGATCATCGCAAACAACCCATGGAGGACCCTGATGCGCCTTCCCCGCATCCTCACGCCCCGGGTGACGGCCAGCGCTCACTGCGACCTGCCCTGCGGCGTATACGACCCGGCCCAGGCCCGGATCGAGGCCGAGTCGGTCAAAATGATCTGCGAGAAGTACCAGGCCAATACCGACCCGGAGTTCCGCACCCGCGCCATCCTGATCAAGGAGCAGCGCGCCGAGCTGGTCAAGCACCACCTGTGGGTGCTCTGGACCGACTACTTCAAGGCTCCGCACTTCGAGAAGTACCCGCACCTGCACCAGCTGTTCAACGAGGCCACCAAGCTGGCCGGCGCGGCCGGCGCCAAGGGCGGCACCGACCCGGCCAAGGCCGACGAGCTGCTGGCGAAGATCGACGAGATCTCGAAGATCTTCTGGGAGACCAAGCAGGCGTGACGTCGCCCGACGGCACTCCGACGATCCGGCCGGTACGTCCCGAGGACGTACCGGCCGTCGTCGCCATGGTGCACGAACTCGCCGAGTACGAGCGCGCGCCGGAGCAGTGCCACCTCACCACGGCACAGCTCGACGCGGCCCTGTTCGGCCCGTCCCCGGCGCTGTACGGCCACGTCGCGGTCGACCCGTCGGACCGGCCGGTCGGCTTCGCGCTCTGGTTCCTCAACTTCTCCACCTGGGCCGGCGTGCACGGCATCTACCTGGAGGATCTCTACGTCCGCCCGGACGCCCGGGGCACCGGCGCGGGCCGGATGCTGCTCGCCACGCTCGCCGCGATCTGCGTGGAGCGCGGCTACCAGCGGCTGGAGTGGTGGATGATCAACTGGAACCCGGCGGCCCGCTTCTACGCCGCGATCGGCGCCACGCCGATGGACGAGTGGACCCCGTACCGGCTGGCCGGGCCCGCGTTGCGCGAGCTCGCCACGCACGCGACGGCCGTGCCCACGCGGCCCGCCCCCTGACCGGGTAGAGTCCCGCACCGGGGGGAGGAGCCGTGACTCAACTGACCGGGCACCCGACGACCGACGACGACGTCGTCCACCTCACCGTGCCCGCCGACGGTGGTTACCTCGGCGTGCTCCGCACCGCCACGGCCGGGCTCGCGGCCCGGCTCCAGTTCGCCCTCGACGAGATCGAGGATCTGCGCATCGCCGTCGACGAGGCGTGCGCCATGCTGCTCGCCATCGCCACCCGCGACGCCGAGTTGGAGTGCCGCTTCGCGGTCACCGAGGACGCGCTCACCGTCGAGGTGACGGTGCCGACGGTCCGGGGCGCCACGCTCCCGTCCGAGTCGTCGTTCGCGTGGAAGGTGCTCACCGCGCTGACCACCGGGGCGAACGCCCACGCGTCCGGCGGCCGGGCCACCATCTCGCTGCTGACCCGCCGCGCCGGCGGATTCTGACCGGCTCTTCCCGCCACCGGCCCGGCGGCGTCCGGGCCGGGTCTGCGCTCAGCGGGCCGGCTCGCCGAAGCCCAGCGCGCGGTTGGTCGGACCGCTCACCAGCAACGCGACCATGCCGATCCCGAGCACCATCAGCGGCACGCCGAGCCAGCCCATGCCGCCCTCGATCATGAACCAGCCGACCGGCAGCAGCATGAGCTGAAGCACGATGGCCGGCGCGCGGGCCCCGGCACGGCGGCGGGACAGCGCGCCGCCGAGCGCCCAGAGCGCCACCGCGCCGCCGACGGCGAAGACGGTCACCAGCAGTGCCGAGGTCAGATCCGTCGTGTCGGCGGTGAGGTCGGACCAGATGAGCCACACCGCGATCAGCCCCAGCGCCACCGCCTGGGCTCGTAGCAGGAGCACCGCGGCGCGCAGCGTGCCGGGGAGCGGGTCGGAGTCGATCGTCACGGGCGCCACGATACCGGTGGGTAGTCGCGGTACAGTGCCGCCCATGCGGGCCGTCCTGGTGGTCAATCCGAAGGCCACCACCACCAGCGAGCGCAGCCGGGACGTGCTGGTCCGGGCGTTGCGCAGTGAAGTCGACCTGTCGGTGCGGTACACCCGCCGACGGGGCCACGCCATGGACCTGGCCCGGGAGGCCGCCCAGGAGGGCGTCGACCTGGTCGTCACGCTCGGCGGCGACGGCACCGTCAACGAGGTGGTGAACGGCCTGATGGCGGCGGAGCCGCCGACGTTCCGCACCGGACAGACCTCGGCCGAGCGGCTGCCCGCGCTGGCCACCGTGCCGGGCGGTTCGACGAACGTGTTCGCCCGCGCGCTCGGGCTGCCCCGGGAGTGGCCGGACGGCACCAGCATGATCCTGGAAGGGCTGCGGCTGGGCCGGTCCCGCACGATCGGGCTGGGCCGGGCCGACGACCGCTACTTCACGTTCTGCGCGGGGTTCGGGCTGGACGCGGCGGTGATCCGCCGGGTCGAACAGGCCCGCAAGAAGGGGCGCGTCTCCACCCCGGCGCTCTACTTCCGCTCCACCGCGAGTCAGTACTTCGTCGGCTCGGACCGCCGCCACCCGTCGATCACGCTGGAGCGCCCGGGTGAGGCGCCCGCGACGGAACTGGCCACCGCCATCATCCAGAACACCGCGCCGTGGACGTACCTGGGCGACCGGGAGATCAACCCGAACCCGGAGGCGTCGTTCGACCTCGGGCTCGACGTGCTCGCGCTGCGACGGCTGCGGGTGGCCAGCACGGCCCGGACGGCGGTGCAGTTCTTCTCCCGGCAGCCGGATCCGCACGGCAAGCAGGTGCTGCGACTGCACGACGTGGCGGAGTTCACCCTGGTCTCGGACCGGCCGCTGCCGTTCCAGCTGGACGGGGACTACCTCGGCGAGCGGGAGAAAGTCCGATTCACATCCGTTCCGGCCGCACTGAGAGTAATCTGCTAGGTCTCGGGTACCCCAGTCGGTTGACGCGGACCCCCCGCCGCGCGGGTGCGGTGGCCGCCACGCCGAGGAAGGGTGCCGGAAATGTCAGCAACGTCACGCAGACCGTACTACATTGATTATCGACTGTGGCACGCCGGGTAACCAGAGCCCTGGTAAACCCGGACAAATGGGTGGTGAGCCCGCTCACTGTTCGGAGTTTTTCCGAGCGTCACCCTTGACATCGCTGTAGTTCGTGAAAGTATTCACAAGCGAACTCGTGTTGCCGGGACATTGCCTGGATATGCTCGTTCGGTTGAGCTGTTCCAGCAGGTCCGGGCACCCCACAGCCTGCTCACGCTGCGCCGAATTGATGGATGCTGACCGTCACCATTCGGCAATGCGGACGCAAATAGAAATAGCAACGAAGCGTTATCTGGCCACCCACTAAGAATGAGGAGTGTTGCCGCCATGGACTGGCGCCACGATTCGGTCTGCCGCGACGAGGACCCGGAGCTGTTCTTCCCGATCGGGACGTCCGGCCCGGCCCTCCTGCAGGTGGAGCAGGCGAAGGCCGTCTGCCGGCGCTGCCCCGTGACCGACCAGTGCCTGCAGTGGGCGCTGGAGTCCGGTCAGGACGCCGGCGTCTGGGGTGGGATGAGCGAGGAGGAGCGTCGCGCGGTGAAGCGCCGCGGCGGCCTCCGGGTGCTGCGCGCTCACTCCGCCTGACCCGTACACGCTGATCGCCCCGGCCGGGATTCCGGCCGGGGCGTTCTGCTGTCCCGGACCGGGTCAGCCCGTCACCGCCTCCACCCGCCGCCGGACCAGGTCCGCCAGCTCCGGCAGGTCGGTCAGGGGATCCGCCACCGCCACCGCGCCGGCCGACCGGGCCGACGCGCGTACCCCGTCGTGGAACCGGCCCGGGGCCAGGAAGTAGGCGGCCACCGCGACCCGGCGGGCGCCCGCCTCGCGCAGTCGCGTCACCGCGCCGCCGACCTCCGGGGGCGCCGCCGAGGCGTACGAGACGCGGCAGGGCACGCCCAGCCTGGCGCCGAACGCGGCGGCGACCCGCCCCACCGAGGCGCGCGCCGCCGGATCCCGGGTGCCCGCCGCCGCCAGCACCACCGCGTCCAGCCCGCCCGGCCCGTGGCCGGTCGCCTCCGTCAGGCGGCGGCGCAGCCCGTCCAGCAGCCCGCCGTCCACCCCGCCGCCGGTCGGCCCCAGCACGTCGGTCACCCGTACCTCGATGTCCGCGCCGGCCGCCGCGACCGCCGCCGGGATGTCCACCTTCCGGTGGTACGCGGCGGTCAGCAGCAGCGGCACCAGGATCGCCCGGGAGTGACCGGCGGCGGCCAGCCCGCGCAGCACCTCGGCCGGCCCGGGATCGGTGTGGTCGAGCCAGCTCGGCAGCACCGGACGACCGGGGCAGGTGTCCGCCACGGCCCGGGCCAGCGCCCGGGTCGCCTCCGCCGCACGCGGGTCACGGCTGCCGTGGGCCACCAGCACCACCGGTGGCCCGGCGCTCAGGTGTGCAGGCCGCACTCGGTCTTCTCGAACATCGCCCAGCGGCCGGACCGGGGGTCCTCCCCCGCCTTCGTCCGCCGGGTGCACGGCCAGCAGCCGATCGAGCCGTAGCCGCGGGCGAACAACTCGTTCACCGGGATGTCGTACCGGGCCACGTAGGCGTCCACCTCCCGCTGCGTCCACGCCGCGATCGGGTTCACCTTGACCTTGCCGCGCCGCGCGTCGAAGCCCACCACCGGCGTGTTCGCCCGGGTCGGCGACTCGTCCCGGCGCAGCCCGGCGGCCCAGGCGTCGTACCCGGACAGCGCCCGCTCCAACGGCTCCACCTTGCGCAGCTGGCAGCAGTCGTCCGGGGACCTGTTGAACAGGCGCGGACCGTACTGGCCGTCCTGCTGGCCCACCGTCATCCGGGGCCGGATCGAGCGCACCCGCACCGGCATCCGCCGGGCCACCTCATCGCGGACCTTCAACGTCTCCGGGAAGTGCAGCCCGGTGTCCAGGAACACCACGTCGACGCCGGGCGCGACCCGGGAGACCAGGTGCGCCAGCACGCCGTCGGCCATCGAACTGGTCACGCAGAACCGCTCGCCGAACGTCTCCACCGCCCACCGCGCGATCTCCAGCGCGGGCGCGTCCGCCAGTTCCCGGCCGGCCTCCTCGGCCAGCGCGCGCAGCTCATCCGGGTCGCGGCGGGCCGGCTCGGCCGCGCCGATCAGCCCGAGGCCGGCGGCGGAGACCAGGCCGGTCACCGGTTCACCGCCCGGCTCAGCAGGCCGGTGAACTTCACCGTGAAGACCCGCGCGCAGGCGTGGCACTCCCAGGCGCCGTGCCCGGCCTCGTGCGGCCGCAGGTCCTCCTCCCCGCAGTACGGGCAGTAGAGAGGCGCAGACCGAGCGTCGCTCATCGCAACTCCTCCTCGTCGACTCTGATCACCCAGTTGGCGAACGTCTCACCCTCGGTCCGGCCGGCCAGGTAGCGGCGGGCGAGGCGTTCCACGTACTCCGGAAGCTCCTCGGCGGTGGTCTTCAGACCGCGCAGCTTGCGGCCGAAGCCGGCGGTCTGCCCCTGCGCCATGCCGAGGCCGCCGCCGAGGTGCACCTGGAAGCCCTCGACCTGCCGGCCGTCCGGGCCGACCACGAGCTGGCCCTTGAGCCCGATGTCAGCGACCTGGGTGCGGGCGCAGGCGTTCGGGCAGCCGTTGAGGTGGATGGAGATGTCCGCGTCGAAGTCGCGCAGCCGCTCCTCCAGGCGCGCGACCAGTTCCTCGCCGCGCCGCTTGGTCTCCACGATCGCGAGCTTGCAGAACTCGATGCCGGTGCAGGCCATCGTGCCGCGCCGCCAGGCCGACGGCCGGGCCTCCAGGCCGATCCCGCGCAGCGCCGCGACCAGCTCCTCGGTCCGCTCCGGCGCCACGTCCAGCACGAGCAGCTTCTGGTACGGGGTGAGCCGCACCCGGCCGCTGCCGTGCGCCTCGACCACGTCGGCGAGCTGCGCGAGCTGGGTGCCGGAGACCCGGCCCACCACCGGGGCCGCGCCCACGTAGTTCGCGCCGTCGCGCTGCGGGTGCACGCCGATGTGGTCGACCGGCTTCGCCGGCAGGTCCGCAGCCGGACCGTCGAGCAGCGTCCGGCCCAGGTATTCCTTCTCCAGCACCTCGCGGAAGCGCTCCACGCCCCAGTCGGCGACCAGGAACTTCAGCCGGGCCCGGTTGCGCAGCCGGCGGTAGCCGTAGTCGCGGAAGATGCCGACCACGCCGGCCCACACGTCCGGCACCTCGTTCAGCGGCACCCAGACGCCGAGCCGCTTGGCGAGCATCGGGTTGGTGGAGAGCCCGCCGCCGACCCACACGTCGAACCCGGGCCCGTGCTCCGGGTGCTCCACGCCGAGGAACGCGATGTCGTTCGCCTCGTACGGCGTGTCGACCAGCCAGGAGATCGAGGTCTTGAACTTGCGGGGCAGGTTGGAGTACGCCTTGTCGCCGACGTACCGGCGGACGATCTCGTCGATCGCCGGGGTCGGGTCGAGCACCTCGTCCCGGGCCACCCCGGCGACCGGGCTGCCCAGCACGATCCGGGGGCAGTCGCCGCACGCCTCGGTGGTCTGCAGGCCGACCGCCTCCAGCCGGCGCCAGATCTCCGGCATGTCCTCGACCCGGATCCAGTGGTACTGGATGTTCTGCCGGTCGGTGATGTCGGCGGTGTCCCGGGCGAACTCCCGGGAGATGTCCGCGATCACGCGGAGCTGGGCCAGGTTGAGCTGGCCGCCGTCCACCCGCACCCGGAGCATGAAGAACTCGTCCTCCAGCTCGTGCGGCTCCAGCACAGCGGTACGCCCGCCGTCGATGCCGGCCTTGCGCTGGGTGTAGAGGCCCCACCAGCGGAACCGGCCGCGCAGGTCCTGCGGGTCGATCGAGGCGAAACCGCGGTGGGCGTAGATGTTCTCGATCCGGTCCCGCACGTTCAGCGGGTCGTCGTCCTTCTTGATCCGCTCGTTGGGGTTGAGTGGCTCACGGTGCCCGAGCGCCCACTGCCCCTCGCCGCGTGGCCGGCGGGGCGCACGGGCGGCAGGCGCCGGGGTGTCGGGACGGGTCGGGGTGCTGCTGACCGCCATCGCGGCGTCCTCCATGGGTCTGCTGCGGTGCCTGGAGCGCGGACGCGGCGGCCGGCCCTGGGAAGGGCCGTGGACGGCGATGTCGATGACGGCCGGCGCGAGTACGCGCCCGAGACGGAAGGGTCGGGCGTCGTCAGTGGGCCGGACAGATCGCGCTGCGCACGCGGCCGTAATCGACGTGGCGACGAGCCACGAAGCGGCGGACGACAGCGGCGGTCATGTGCCTCATGCTGCCACACCCCGCCCCGCCCGGCGAC
>NZ_RCVK01000375.1:0-11547 GCF_003667485.1 Micromonospora sp. BL1 | reverse complement strand
TCGTCGGCAGCGTCAGAGGTGTATAAGAGACAGCCCGGTGGGCGGCCGGTGCCGGATCGCGCTCCAGCGCGTCCGCGAACGGGACCAGCGCGGTGAGGGCGGCCAGCGCGAGGACGGCGGGCAGGGCCAGGCCGGCGCCCACCGAGACGAGCGTGAGCAGGGCGAGGACGGCCGTCCTGATGCGGTTGGACGTGGACATGACGACTCCCGGACGGGTGCGGTGCGGGCGCCGGGCCGCCCGCGCGGGCGGCCCGGCGCGGGCGCGGTCAGGTGAGCTTGCTCTTGACGGTGTTGGCGACCTTGCCGGCCATCCCCGGGTTGGTGCCGTACAGGCGCGGGTCACCGGGAGCGAGCACCGGCTCCGGGGCGTGCGCCCGCGGGCTGCCGTCGTAGCGGAACTCGCCCTTGCCGTCCGGCGTCGGACCGGAGGCCCACCGGCCCTCGGCCGCGTCCCGGCCGGGGGAGAAGTCCAGGTACGTGTAGCTGAACTCCTCGGTGAAATCGGGCGAGTCGGGGAAGGCATCCGGCACCGGCATCTCCTCCAGGCCGTCCTCCTTGAGCTGCTCGATGGCCGCCATCCACATGTTCTGGTGCATGGTGTCGCGGGCCAGCAGGAAGCGCAGCATCTGCTTGACGCCGGGGTCGTCGGTCATGTTGAACAGGCGGGCCACCTGGAGCCGGCCCTGGGACTCGGCGGTCACGTTCAGGTGGAAGTCGGCCATCAGGTTGCCGCTGGCGGTGATGAAGTTGCCGTTCCACGGCACGCCGGCGCTGTCGACCGCCAGGGCCCCGCCGCCGCCGTGGATGAAGTGCGCCGGGTTGGACCCGCCGTAGATCGCGCCGACCATCGGGTTCTCCTCGGCGGCCTCCTCCAGCGACAGCGGCGCGTTCTCCAGCAGCCGGGTGATCATCGTGGCGATCATCTCGACGTGGCCCATCTCCTCGGTGCCGACGTCGAGCAGCAGATCCTTGTACTTGCCGGGCAGCCGGCAGTTCCAGCCCTGGAACAGGTACTGGTTGGCGACCGTCATCTCACCCCACTTGCCGCCGAGGACCTCCTGGAGGCGGCGGGCGAACGCGGCGTCCGGCCCGTCCGGCTTGGCCTCGAACTGCAGATCCTTCATGTGCGTGAACATGTCGTCTCCTCCGGTTCACCGATGCTGTCCTCTCCCGGGTGCCCGCTGCGGCGGCCCGCCGGGGCCGACCCGTGTCCCGTACGGGACAGGCCGCACCGGGACCGGCAGCCGGACGTCCACCGCCAGCCCGCCGCCGCGTGGACGGCGGGCGCCCACCGTCCCTCCGTAGGTATCGACCAGGCGCCGCACGATCCACAGCCCGAGGCCGTGCCCGGTGGCCGACGGGGCGGGCCGGGCCAGCGCCGCGCGCAGCGCCGGACAGGGACCACCCCGGTCGAGGACCGACAGCGTCAGCGTGGAACCGCGCGTCGCGGCGCGGACGACGATCTCGCCGCCGGCCGGGCCGTGGCGCCGCGCGTTGTCCACCAGGTTGGTGAGGATCTGCCGGACGTGCTGCTCGGGCACGGGCAGGCCGGCGGCGGCCCGGCCGATCCGCGCGCGCAGGCCGGGACCGGCGCCGGCCGTGACCGCGCGTACCACGGCGGCCAGGGGGACGCGGCGAGGTGGTTCCGGTTCGCCGCGGGCGCCGGGCCCGCCGAGGTCGTCCAGCAGGGCACCCAGGTGTACGGCGTGCTCGTGCGCCAGCGCCGCGATGGCCCGCCGGTCCGGCGTGGCCAGCGCCGGCTGCTCGGCGAGCGCCCGGGTGAGTGCCGTCAGCACCCGCACCGGTGTCCGCAGCTCGTGGCAGAGCACCCGGATCGACAGCGACTCGTCACGGTCGTCCGGACGTCCCCACGGGGTCATGGACTCCACAGCCATGCCGGGTTGTTCCCGACGGTTACTCGCATATGCCACTAACCTGAAGGGGAAGGAGGAAAGCCGACATGGGGGACGGCACCGTCCGGCTCGCGGTGGTGGACGACCATGCGCTGTTCGTCCGCGGCCTGGAGCTGCTGCTGTCCGCCACCACCGACGGCCGGGCCCGGGTCGTCGGCTCCACCACCGACGCGGCCGGGGCCGCCGCGCTCGTCGCCCGCTGTGCACCCGATCTCGCGGTCGTGGACCTGCACATGCCGCCGCCCGGCGGCCTCCGGGCGATCGCCGCCATCCGCCGCGCCAGTCCCCGGGTACGCGTCCTCGCCATGTCCGGCTCGGACGACCCGGCGCCGGCCGTGGAGGCGCTGCGCTGCGGCGCCGAGGGCTACCTGCCCAAGACCAGCGAGCCGGAGGATCTGCTGCCTCCACTGCTCGCCGTGCTGGACGGCTGGGCGGTGCTGCCGGGCGCGCTGCTGCGACGGCTGGTCGGGCCCGCCCGGTCACCCGGGCTCAACCTCGACGACGAGGAGCGCCGGCTGCTGCGGGCGATCGCGACCGGAGAGGCCACCGTGACGATCGCCGAGCGGATGCACACCTCGGAACGGACGGTGAAGCGGATGACCGCCTCCCTGCTGCGCAAGCTGCGGGTGACCAACCGGGTGGAGGCCGCCGCGCTGGCCGGGCGGGCCGGGCTGCTGGACGAGCGCTCCGACCGGTGAGGCGCGGACGCGCCACGGCCGGGTCACTCTGCGGCGCGGTCCGGGCCGGGTCACCCTGCGGCGGCCGGCCCGGACGGCGAACGGCCGCCCCGAGGGAGCGGGACGGCCGTTCGGTCGGGCGGTGGTGAGCCGGTCAGGCGGCTGTGGACCAGATGGCCCGGAACGCGGCCGCCTCGCCGGCCAGCCACTGCTCGATCTGCTCGGGCTTGACGTCGGCGGGCATCCGGTGCGCCTCGCCGCGGCGCACGTCGACCAGGACCGGCTCGGCGTGCGGCAGCACCGCGTCCATGTGCCGGGCCATCAGGTGCAGCGTGGCGAGCGTGGCCTCCTCGCTCGGCGGCGTCTCGTCGAAGTGCAGCCGGATCGCCTCGGCCCGGCCGTCGGCGTACCGGACGCCGAACTGGGGGTTGATCTTGACGGGCAGGTCACCCAGCATGGCCAGGGCGTCGCGGGTCTGGGCCAGGTCGACGCCGGCCGGCTCGCCGAGCGAGTGCAGCCAGCGGGTCGCGCCCGGCACGAGCGCCTCGTAGAGCGGCCGCCAGCGGGGCTTGACCACGTCGGCGACCTGCGCGAGGTGCGTGCCGCCGGTGTGGAACGCGACGTCGGCCTTGAGCGCCTTGACGAACTGGCCGTGCGGGTTGAAGCCGTGCCGGCTGGCCCGCTGCCGGCGTAGCCCGCCGACGAAGGTGGCCTTGGTGGGGCCGGTGCGGTCGACGTACCGGGTGAATCCGAGGAGGGTGGCGTAGGGGGTGACAGAGGTCGCGGAGGTGGGCGCAGTCACGAGCATCCTCCCAGGTCAGCAGCTCGATTAGTACATACATTCTAATCGACGGGTCTGACATCGCCCAGGGCACGAAAAGGGCCGCCCGGACATCCCGGGCGGCCCTTTTTCGCGTAGTCCTAGAGCTGGCCGACGTCGGTGATCCGGACCGCCGCCGCACCTGTCTCGTCGGAGGCGGCGAGGTCGATCTCGGCGCTGATGCCCCAGTCGTGGTCGCCGTCCGGGTCGTCCAGGATCTGCCGGACGGTCCACCTGTCGCGGCCCTGCTCGATCATCAGCAGCGCCGGCCCGCGCGCGTCCGGGCCCACCCCGATCGAGTCGTACGCCTCGAAGTACGGCTCCAGCGCGTCGGCCCAGGCGTCGGCGTTCCAGCCGTCGCCGGCGTCCAGCTCGCCGAGCAGGTCCCAGCGCCGCAGCGCGGCCAGCTCGACGCGGCGGAACATCGCGTTGCGCACCAGCACCCGGAACGCCCGCGCGTTGCGGGTGACAGCCGGCGGCCGGTCGTCCAGCGACGCGGCCACCTCGGCCACGTCGGACGGGTTGCGCAGCCGCTCCCACTCGTCGATCAGGCTGGAGTCGACCTGGCGGACCAGCTCGCCCAGCCACTCGATGAGGTCGACCAGCTCCTCGGTCTTGGCATCCTCGGGGACCGTCTGCCGCAGCGTCTTGTACGCGTCGGCGAGGTAGCGCAGCACCAGCCCCTCGGACCGTGACAGCCCGTAGAACTGGACGTACTCGGGGAACGTCATGGCCCGCTCGTACATGTCCCGGACCACGGACTTCGGGGAGAGCTGGTGGTCGGCGACCCAGGGGTGGCCCTGCCGGTACATCTCGTACGCGGACTCCAGCAGCTCGGCCAGGGGCTTGGGCCAGGTCACGTCGTCGAGCAGTTCGAGGCGTGCCTCGTACTCGATGCCTTCGGCCTTCATCGCGGCGACCGCCTCGCCACGGGCCTTGAACTGCTGCGCGGACAGCACCTGGCGCGGGTCGTCCAGGATCGACTCGATCACGCTGAGCACGTCGAGCGCGTACGACGGGGACTCCCGGTCGAGCAGTTCGACGGTGGCGAGCGCCAGCGGCGACAGCGGCTGGTTGAGCGCGAAGTCGAGCTGGAGGTCGACGGTGAGGCGCACCCGCCGGCCGGTCTCGTCCGGCTCGGGCAGCTCCTCGACCACGCCGCCGGCCCGCAGCGCCCGGTAGATGGCGATGGCCCGGCGGATGTGCCGGCGCTGCGCCGCCGGGTCCTCGTGGTTGTCGGTGAGCAGGTGCCGCATCGAGGCGAACGCGTCGCCGGGGCGGCCGATGACGTTGAGCAGCATCGAGTGGCTGACCTGGAAGCTGGACGTGAGCGGCTCCGGCTCGGCCTCGACCAGGCGCTGGAACGTCGGCTCGCCCCAGCCGATCGAGCCCTCCGGCGGCTTCTTCTTCACCACCTTGCGGCGCTTCTTCGGGTCGTCACCGGCCTTGGCGAGCGCCTTCTCGTTCTCGATCACGTGCTCGGGGGCCTGCACCACGACCCGGCCCAGCGTGTCGAACCCGGCCCGCCCGGCCCGGCCGGCGATCTGGTGGAACTCGCGGGCCTTGAGCAGCCGGGTACGGGTGCCGTCGTACTTGCTCAGGCCGGTGAACAGCACCGTACGGATCGGCACGTTGATGCCGACGCCGAGCGTGTCCGTACCGCAGATGACCTTGAGCAGGCCGGCCTGGGCGAGCGTCTCGACCAGGCGGCGGTACTTCGGGAGCATGCCGGCGTGGTGCACGCCGATGCCGTGCCGCACCAACCGGGACAGCGTCTTGCCGAAGCCCGAGGTGAACCGGAAGTTGCCGATCGCCTGGGCGATCATGTCCTTCTCGGCGCGGGTGCAGACGTTCACGCTCATCAGCGCCTGCGCGCGTTCCAGCGCGGCGGCCTGGGTGAAGTGCACGACGTACACCGGGGCCTGCTTGGTCTCCAGCAGCTCCTCCAGCGTCTCGTGCAGCGGCGTGGTCGCGTACGAGAAGAGGAGCGGGACCGGCCGCTCGGCCGAGCGGACGACGGCGGTCGGCCGCCCGGTACGCCGGGTCAGGTCGTCGACGAAGCGGGTGGTGTCGCCGAGCGTGGCCGACATCAGCACGAACTGGGCCTGCGGCAGCTCGATCAGCGGCACCTGCCAGGCCCAGCCGCGGTCCGGCTCGGCGTAGAAGTGGAACTCGTCCATGATCACCTGGCCGACGTCGGCGCGGCGGCCCTCGCGCAGCGCCAGGTTGGCCAGGATCTCCGCGGTGCAGCAGATGATCGGCGCGTCCGCGTTGACGCTCGCGTCGCCGGTGAGCATGCCGACGTTCTCGGCGCCGAAGACCTCGCAGAGCGCGAAGAACTTCTCCGAGACCAGCGCCTTGATCGGCGCGGTGTAGAAGGTCGTCCGGTCGTCGGCCAGCGCGGCGAAGTGCGCCGCGATCGCCACCAGGCTCTTGCCCGAGCCGGTCGGCGTATTCATGATCACGTTCGCGCCGGAGACGATCTCGATGACCGCCTCCTCCTGGTGGGGATACAGGTCGAGGCCGCGCTCGGACGCCCAGGAGGCGAACGCGTCGTAGAGGGTGTCGGGGTCGGCGGTCTTCGGCAGCGCGGCGGTGAGAGTCATGGCGGCTCCCATCGTGCCTGGATCACACCGCGCCGCGCCAACCGGGTTCAGCGAACCGGCTTACGGGCACCGGCTTCAGCGCCGCCGGTGGATCAGGTCGAAGACCTCCCGGCCGGCGGTCAGCGCGCGGCGCTCGAACTTCGTCACCGGCCGGTGCGCCGGACGCGGCGCGTAGCCGCCGTACACGTCCACCAGCTCCGGGTCGGCGGTGAGCGTCTCGCGCATCGACTCGGCATACTCGGCCCAGTCCGTCGCGCAGTGCAACGTGCCGCCCGGCGCCAGCCGGGACCGCAGCAGCGCCACGTGCGCCGGCGCGATGATCCGCCGCTTGTGGTGGCGCGTCTTCGGCCACGGGTCCGGGAAGAAGACGTGCACCGCGTCCAGGCAGCCCTCCGGCATGGCCCGGACCAGGTCCAGCGCGTCCCCCTCGGCCACCCGGACGTTGTCCAGACCGTGGCGTTCCACCAGGTCGAGCAGGTTGGCGATTCCCGGCGTATGGACCTCGACCGCCAGATAGTGTCGGTCCCGGTCGGCCGCCGCCATCACGGCGGTGGCGTCGCCCATGCCGGAGCCGATCTCCAGCACCAGCGGCGCCCGTCGTCCGAACAGCGCCGTCGGATCGCACGGCCCGTCGAGGGCGGCGATCTCCAGGCCGTACGCGGGCCAGAGCCGGGTGAGCGCGTCGCGCTGCCGCTCGCTCATCCGTCCGCGACGCGGATGGAAGGTACGGATGCGGCCGGCGGCGATGTCGGGGAGGGTCACAGCGACCCGAGCCTAGCCCGGATCGGATGTGATGTGCCGCCGGGGGTGAGAGGATTCATCCCGTACGCCGGGAGGGGTCATGGGGTCGTTCAGGGTACGTAGGGCGCTGCTGGTCGCGGTCGCCGCGTGCGCCGCCCCGCTGGTCGGCGCGGTGCCCGCCCAGGCCGCGCCGCGCGCCGCCGAACCGGTGCCGGAACAGCCCCCGGCCGACGTGATCTTCGTGGAGGTCACCCCGGGCACCGTCTCGCCCGGCTACCTCGTCGGCATCCGGGCGAGCTGCCGCAACAACTCGGTTCCGGCGATCGTCACCTCGGACGCGTTCGGCAAGATCCAGGTGCAGCCGCAGCGCGGCCTGCTCACCGCCTCGCCGATGGTGCACGAGCGCACCCGGCCGGGCAACTACCGGGTCAAGCTGGAGTGCCCGGGCGGGGAGACCGCCTCCACCATGCTCCAGGTAATCAAGCAGGGGCAGCCCACCCGGCAGCCGAGCCACGGGCCCAGTCACCTGCCCAGCCGCGGCCCGGCGACCGGTTTCGGCGGCACCGCCGGCCCCGGGCTCGGTGGCCTGCTGGTGCCCGTCGGGCTGGCGGTGACTGTGGTCGGCGCCGGGCTCGGCGTGGCCGCGTCCCGCCGGCACGCCCGCGGCGCCGCCAGAGGCTGAGGCCGGCGATGGCCGAGCACTTCGTCCCGCCGCCCGCCGGATCACGGCGCTCCGGCCGGCCGTTCCTGGCCCTGCCTCCGCCCGCCGCGCCACCGACCGGCACCGCCCGGTTCTCCGGGGCTGATCCGGCCGCCGCGCCCCGGACCGGACCGCGCTCGGGGAGTGGGTCTGCCGCCGGGACGGGTCCGACCGCCGGGACCGGATCGTCTGCCGTGCCGGTCTCCGGGTCGCGGCCGTGGATGCCGCCGCCCGCCGCGTCGCGACCGTGGTATCCGCCCTCGGCCGACCCGCCGGCCCTGCGCCCGGGGCCCGCCGGGCCGCCGCCGGTCGAGCCGCCACCGGCGCCGCCGGGCAGGGGGGACCGGGGCCGGGGTTCCTGGTCGAAGCCGCTGGCGGTGGTGCTGGTGCTGGTCGGCGTGTTCGCCACCGGGGCCGGGCTGGGCCGCACGGCCGGGCCGTTCGACTTCGCCGACGCGTCGACCGAGTCGAGCCGGGCGAACGGGTCGGGCGCGGCGGCCCCGGCGAGCGCTGCCGCCCCGGTCCGGAAGCCGGCGAGCCGGCCGGTGCGCCTGGCGGTGCCGGCCATCAAGGTCAACGCGCCGGTCACGCCCGTCGGGCAGGCGAAGGACGGCTCGGTGGACGTGCCGCCGCTGACCGAGCACGACCAGACCGGCTGGTACGACAGGGGAGCGGTGCCCGGCGATCCGGGCCGGGCGATCATCGTGGGCCACGTCGACACCAAGAGCGGCCCGGCCGTCTTCTACCGGCTGCGCTCGCTCAAGCCCGGCGCGCGGATCCAGGTGACCCGCGCGGACCGCAGCGTGGTGACCTTCAAGGTGGACAGCGTCGAGTACTTCGACAAGTCGAACCTGCCGGCCGCCCGGGTCTACGGCGACTCCGGTCCGGCCGAGCTGCGGCTGATCACCTGCGGCGGTGAGTGGGTCGGCGGCCGTACCGGCTACCAGGACAACGTGATCGTCTTCGCGTCCCTGACGCCCTGACCGCTCCCGCCCTGACCGCCCGGCCCGCCCTGACGGCCCTGAGCGCGTCGATCATGAGGTTAGCGGCGCAGGTTGCCCGTTTCGTCACCGCCAACTCCATGATCGCCGAACGGAGACCCGGAGCGCGCCGGGGCCGTGGGAGATCTTGGTAGGAAACGGCCCCTATGGGGGCGCGAATCTTCCAAGATCTGCGCGCGCCCCGGCCCTGACCGCGTCGATCATGAAGTTGGCGGTGACGAAGCGGACGGTGAGTGCCGCCAACTTCATGATCGACCGAGAAAGGGAGGGGAAGGGAGGGGTCAGGGTTTGGCGGGGACCTGCTGGACCACCTCGAACTCCAGCAGGGTGGCGCCCGTGGCCACGGGCTTGCGGGGTTCGCCGCCCTCGGCGTGCGCGGCCCGGGACGGGCCCTGCGCCCACGCCTGGTACGCCTCCTCGCTCTCCCAGCGCGTGTACACGAAGTAGCGGGTGTCCCCGGCGACCGGGCGCAGCAGCTCGAAGCCGAGGAAGCCGGGGGAGTTCTCCACCGCGCCGGCCCGGGCCGCGAACCGCTTCTCCAGCTCCTCGCCGGCGCCGGACGGGACGTCGATCGCGTTGATCTTCACGACAGCCATGCGTCCACCCTAACGAGCCTCGGACTCAGAACGTCTCGACGGCCGGTGCCAGGTCCGCGTCGACCACGATCGGGGCGTGGTCGGAGGGGCCCTTGCCCTTGCGGGCCTCCCGGTCCACGTACGCGGAGCGGACCGCGCGGGCGAACGACGCGCTGGCGTACACCAGGTCGATCCGCATGCCCTTGTTCTGGTGGAACATCCCGGCCCGGTAGTCCCAGTACGTGAACGGGTGCGGCCCCTTCATCGGCGTCGGCACCACGTCCTCCAGTCCCAGGTCGCGCAGCGCGGCCAGGGCGGCCCGCTCGGCCGGGGTGACGTGCGTGGAGGTGACGAACAGCGCGGGATCCCAGACGTCGGCGTCGGTGGGCGCGACGTTGAAGTCACCGCAGACGGCCACCGGCAGGGGACCGGCCACCTCGGCTTCCAGGGCGTCGCGCAGCGCCGCGAACCAGGCCAGCTTGTACGCGTAGTGCGGGTCGTCCGGCGCGCGGCCGTTCGGCACGTACACCGACCAGACCCGCAGCCCGTCGCAGGTGGCCGAGATGGCGCGGGCCTCGGGCTCAGGAAACCCGGGTTCGCCCGGGAAGCCGACCGCCACGTCGGCCAGCCCGACCCGGGACAGCACCGCGACCCCGTTCCACCGCCCGTCGCTGTGGCTGGCCACCTCGTAGCCCAGCTCGCCCACCTCGGCGACCGGGAACGCCCCGTCGGGGCACTTGGTCTCCTGCAGGCACACGACGTCGGGCTTCGTGGTGGCCAGCCAGTCGAGCAGCCGGGGCAGGCGGGCCTTCACCGAGTTGACGTTCCAGGTCGCCAGGCGCATGCCCCCAGCCTGCCGCATCCCCGCCCGCCCCGCCGCCTCAGCGCTCCGGGGTGTCGCCGGGGCGCGTCTGCTCGGCGAGGAAGCGCTCCAGCTCCGCGCCGAGTTCGTCGGCGGTGGGCAGCGGCCCGGTCTCGCCGGCGAGCAGGTTCTTCTCGCCCCGGCCGCGGGCGAACGCGTCGTACTGCTCCTCCAGCGCCTGGACCAGCGTCGCCGCCTCCTCGGTCTGGGTGACCTGGCGGTCGATCTCCACCCGGACCGACTCGGCGGCGGTCCGCAGCGTCTCGACGGGCAGCAGCAGGCCGGTGCTGCGGGACACGGCGGACAGCAGCGCCTCGGCGGCGGCCGGGTACTCGGCCTGGGCCACGTAGTGCGGCACGTGCGCGGCGAAGCCGAGGGCGTCGCGCCCCTGCTCGCCGAGGCGGTACTCCAGCAGGTGGCCGACGCCGGCCGGCACCTGCACCTTCTGCAACCACGGCTCGTGTCCGGCGATCAGTTCCTTGCGGGTGGCGTGCGCGGTGACGCCGCTGGGCCGGGTGTGCGGCACCGCCATCGGGATCGAGTTGAGCCCGACGGTGAGCCGGACGTCGAGGCGGGCGCAGAGCCCGGCGACGGCGGCCACGAAACGCTCCCACTGCAGGTCCGGCTCGGGGCCGGTGAGCAGCAGGAACGGGGTCTCGTCGTCGTCGCGCAGCAGGTGCAGCTCCAGCGCCGGGGCGTCGTAGGACTCCCAGTGGTCCTCGACGAACGTCATCACCGGGCGGCGGGAGCGGTAGTCGAAGACCTGGTCCACGTCGAAGCGGGCGATCACCCGGGCGTCGAGCGAGGTGAGCAGCTGTTCCCGGGCGAGGCGGGTGGCGTTGCCGGCGTCGACGAAGCCGGTGAGGGCCTGGATCAGCACCGGCTGGCCGAGCTCGGGCAGCTCGTCGGTGAGTTCGTAGAGCTCGTGTGGATCGAGCACCGGTGGGGTCCTCCCTGTCGACGCGTACGGGGGAGCGCCGAACGTGCGGCCTCCCCGATTCGGCCAACGTACCGGGGCGGGTGGTCCATTCCGTTACGGCACATCCGATGCCCGGATGATGATCACGATTCGGCTACGCCCCGGTCCGGCGACCCATATCCGGATCGTCCGAACGGACGAGTTAGTCGATCATCGGACGGGACCGGGAGGTCTGCGAGGTTCGTGCCCGCGCCGTGGCCGGTCCGGGCGCACGGGTGATTGGCCCGCTTCCCGAGGTCTGCCGCGCCCTGCGGCGGGCTGTGGCGCGATGCCCGGGTTGCGGCGGCCAGAGTGTGGCGAGGGCCACCCTTTCGGCCTGGGTGATCCCGGTTTGCCCTGCCTAGCCTCGTCGGATGCGTAACGACGGCAACCTCGACGACCCGTTCGGCTCCGGCCGCCCGGCTGACCGTTCGGACGATACCCCCTCCACCAACCGGTTGACCACACTCCGGGGACTGGTCCGGCGTACCCGCTTCTGGGCACCCACGAACCCCCGGCCCGGCCGGACGAAGCTGGCGGTCGCCACGGGCGCCGCCTGCTGCCTGGGCCTGGTCGGCGTCAGCCAGGCCGGCTTCGGCGCCCCGGACCGCGCCGCCGGCCCGGCGCCCTCGGCTGAGGTCGCCGAGCGCGCGGAGGTCGACGCCGCCTCCCGGGCCATGGCCCGGCCGAGCAC
>NZ_RCVK01000305.1:0-11951 GCF_003667485.1 Micromonospora sp. BL1 | reverse complement strand
GTGGGTCAGCGGGGGGCTATGGCGGGCCAGGGGAGCGTCAGGTAGCCGTGGCGCCATGTGCGGGGGGTGTCCTGGATCGGCCAGCCTGACTCCTTCACCGCCTCGACCGTGCGCAGCCAGCGCTGACGAGGGCCGAACGGGGCGTAACCGGCGGCCGAGCGCCACGCGTGCTCCAGCGCTTCGATCAGGTCGTGGACGCGTTCGCCCGGCACGTTGCGGTGGATCAGCGCCTTCGGCAGCCGCTCGGCGAGCGTCGCCGGGGTCTCCAGCGTGATCAGCTTCGCCGACAGGGTGAGCGTGCGCGGGCCGGTGGCGTCGAGCAGCACCCAGGAGCCGAGCCGGCCCAGCTCGTCGCAGGTGCCCTCGACCAGCAGCCCGCCCGGCGCGAGCCGCCCGGTGACGGTACGCCAGGCGTCGGCCACCTCGCTCTCGTCGTACTGGCGGAGGACGTTTAACGCCCGGACCAGCGCGGGACGCATTCCGGCCAGTTCGAAGCCGCCCCTGGTGAACGTCAGTCCGGGCGGGTCGGCGGCGGGCAGGGCGGCGGCGACGCGTACCGGATCGATCTCCAGGCCGACCACCCGCACGTCGGCGCGGACCCCGGAGGCCAGCCGGGCGCGCAGCTCGACGGGGGTGACCGGGGTGGCGCCGTAGCCGAGGTCGACCACGAGCGGGTCGGCGGCGGCGCGCAGCGCGTCGCCGCAGGTCTCGACGATCCAGTTGTCCACCCGCCGGAGCCGGTTGGGGTTGGTGGTGCCCCGGGTGGCCACGCCGAGCGGACGCTCCATTAGTGCCTCCGGGTCAGCGACTGCGGGGCTCGCAAGACCGGCTCACTCCTCGCGCTTCACGACGTCCGGTGCACCTTGTGCTGCGCGGCCTGGGCCAGCGGGCGGACCACGAGCCGGTCGACGTTGACGTGGTGCGGGCGGGTCGCGCACCAGGCGACGCAGTCGGCCACGTCGTCGGCGACGAGCGGTTCGGCGACTCCGGCGTAGACCGCCTCGGCCCGGTCGGCGTCACCGTCGAAGCGGACCAGGCCGAACTCCTCGGTCTTCACCATGCCGGGGTCGATCTCGATCACCCGCACCGGTCGGCCGCACAGTTCGAGCCGGAGCGTGCCGGCGACCGCGGTCTGCGCGTGCTTGGCGGCCGTGTAGCCGCCGCCGCCCTCGTAGACCACGTGCCCGGCGGTGGAGCTGACGATCACGATCGTGCCGGCGCCGGAGCGCTCCAGCGCCGGGAGCAGCGCCTTGGTGACGCGCAGCGTGCCGAGCACGTTCACGTCGTACATCCACTGCCAGTCGCCCACGTCGGCCGTCTCGACCGGGTCGAGGCCGCGGGCGCCGCCGGCGTTGTTCACCAGCAGCGTGACCGGACCGGGTGCGGCCTCGGCGGCGGCGGCCAGGCCGGCCACCGACTCGTCCGAGGTCACGTCGCAGGCCACCGCTGTCGCGGCGCCGCCGGCCGCCTCGATCTCGGCCACGAGCGCGGCCAGCCGGTCGGTACGCCGGGCGGCGGCCAGCACGTGGAATCCCTCGGCGGCGAGCCGGCGAGCGGTGGCCGCGCCGATCCCGCTGGACGCCCCGGTGACGATGGCGACTGAAGTCATCCGGTCATTGTCTCCCGTCGCCGGGCCGGGCGGCGGGATGAGGTCCGTCACGCCCGGGACCCGGCGCAAAGCATTTCCGTACCCCGATGGGGAAGATGACATCCGGCACACGGGTTGACCGAGAAGCGCCGGTCGTGCGGGACGGCATCAACCGTGACAGAGGGAGCGGACGTGGCGGATTTGCACACCGGTGTCGGTCGTCAGCGAGGTGCCCTTCCGTGGCCGCGGCCCCGCCGTATCGCCACCCTGTCGGTGCACACGTCCCCGCTGCACCAGCCCGGTACGGGTGACGCGGGCGGCATGAACGTCTACATCCTGGAGGTGGCCCGGCGGCTGGCCGAGGCCGACGTCGAGGTGGAGATCTTCACCCGGGCCACCGCCGGTGACCTGCCCCCGGTGGTCGAGGTGGCGCCCGGGGTGTCCGTCCGGCACGTCACCGCGGGGCCGCTGGAAGGGCTGACCAAGGAGGAACTGCCGGGTCAGCTCTGCGCCTTCACCGCCGGGGTGCTGCGGGCCGAGGCGGCCCGCCCGCCGGGCCACTACGACCTGATCCACTCGCACTACTGGCTCTCCGGCCAGGTCGGCTGGCTGGCCAAGGAGCGCTGGGGCGTACCGCTGGTGCACACCGCGCACACGCTCGCCAAGGTCAAGAACGCCCGCCTCGCCGCCGGGGATCGCCCCGAGCCGAAGGCGCGCGTGATCGGCGAGGAGCAGGTGGTCACCGAGGCGGACCGGCTGGTCGCCAACACCCGGGTCGAGGCCCGCGACCTGCTCGACCGGTACGCGGCCGTCCCGGACCGGGTGGCGGTCGTGGAACCCGGCGTCGACCTGGACCGGTTCCGTCCCGCCGCGGGCGACCGGGACTTGGCGACCTGGGCCGCGCGCCGCCGGCTCGGCCTGCCGGCCGACGGGTACGTGGTCGCGTTCGTCGGCCGGATCCAGCCGCTCAAGGCGCCGGACGTGCTGGTCCGCGCCGCCGCCGCGCTGCGTGAGCGGGATCCGGCGCTGGCCGACGAGCTGACCGTGGTGATCTGCGGCGGGCCGAGCGGCACCGGCCTGGACCGGCCCACCGCGCTGATCGAACTCGCGCACGCGCTCGGCATCGCCGACCGGGTGCGTTTCCTCCCGCCGCAGACCGGCGCGGACCTGCCCGCCCTCTACCGCGCCGCCGACCTGGTCGCGGTGCCGTCGCACAACGAGTCGTTCGGGCTGGTCGCGCTGGAGGCCCAGGCGTGCGGCACGCCGGTGCTGGCCGCCGCCGTGGGCGGCCTGGTCACCGCGGTACGCGACGGCGTCAGCGGCATGCTCATCGACGGGCACGACCCGGTCGACTGGGCCCGCGCGATGGCCCGGCTGCTGCCCGACCGGGTACGCCGTGCCGCGCTGAGCCGGGGCGCCGAGCGGCACGCCCGGGACTTCTCCTGGCACCGCACCGCCTCCGGCCTGCTCGCGGTCTACGGGGAGGCGATCACCGAGCATCGGGCCCGGCTGGCGCGGCGGCTCGGCGAACCGGCCGCGCTGTGCTCCTGGTGATCTCCACCGGCCACCGGGCGGCCCCGGTGCGCCGGTCGTAGAGTGGGTGCGATGAGCCGCAGGAGTGAGGTCGCCGCGCTGATCGAGTCCGTCTGCGCGGAGCGTGAGCTGGAGTGGGAGTCGACCGGCGAGGCGTCGTACGCGGTGACGCTGCCCGGCACGCACAAGCTCAAGACGATCTGCAACCTGATCGTGGGTGAGCACGCGCTGCGGGTCGAGGCGTTCGTGATGCGCCAGCCCGACGAGCGCCGCGAGGAGCTGTGGGCGTGGCTGCTCCAGCGCAACGCCCGCATGTACGGCGTCTCGTTCTCCATCGACTCGGTCGGCGACGTCTACCTGACCGGGCGGGTCAACCTGGCCGGGATCGACGCCGACGAGCTGGACCGGCTGCTCGGTTCCGTGCTGACGTACGCCGACGAGTCGTTCGACAGCATGCTGGAGATCGGGTTCGGCACCGCGATCCGCCGGGAGTGGGAGTGGCGGGTCAAGCGCGGTGAGTCGACAGCCAATCTGGCCGCGTTCGCGCACCTCTTCGAGCCGTCCGCGACTGCCGGATCGTCCGCCGGAGGTTCGGAGCCCTCCTGACGGGTATGCCGCCCCGCGCGGTGCGGAGCACTGGGACCCACCGCGGGCCGAGGACGGACTGTCGAGGAGCGTTTCCCATGGCTCAGCGCAACAGCTCAGGTCGCGGCACGACTGCGACTCGGACCAAGCGGCAAACCGGCAACCAGACGCCGAACACCCCGGGGGTGTCGGAGTCGGCGATCTCCCGGATGAAGGTCGACGACATCCGCAGCCAGCTCCGGCGGCGCGGGGTCTCGGGGATCTCCGCGCTGCGGAAGCCGGAACTGGTGAAGACCCTGGCGCGAAGCATGCGCGGGGAGGGCGGCGCCGCCCGGCGGAGCACCGGCCCGGCGGGCCGGCCGTCGGCGACCCGCAAGAGCACCGCCGCCAAGAAGACCACGGCGGCGAAGCGGACCACGTCGGCCCGCCGGGGCGCCACGTCGCCGGCCAAGGCCGCGCCGGCCGCACGCGCCACCGGTGCCAGGGCCAAGGCGACGGGTACGCGCAAGGCGGCCCCGTCGCGCGCCAAGGCGGCCCCGTCGCGGGCGAAGGCGACCTCGTCCCGCGCGAAGGCCACTCCGGCGCGCGCTAAGGCGGCTCCGGCCCGGGCCAGGGCGACCTCGTCGCGGGCGACGACGTCCCGCGCGAAGGCTGCGTCGTCCCGCGCGAAGGCCGCGCCCGCTCGGGCGAAGGCGGCCCCGTCGAGGGCGAAGGCCGCTCCGTCGCGGGCCAAGGCAGCCCCGTCACGGGCGAAGGCCGCCCCCTCGCGGGCCAATGCGGCTCCGTCACGGGCCAAGGCGGCGCCGGCCCGGAAGGCGCCGAGCGCGCAGACGGCGCCGACCCGTGGGCCGGCGTCCAGCCGGTCGATCGGATCGTCGCAGCTCATCACGTCACCGGCGGACCGGCCGGAGCGTCCGGGCCGGAGCCTGGTCACCCGTAACCACGAGGTGATCCAGCGCTGGGCGCGGGCGCGGGGCGCGAAGCCCGCCACCATCGCCGGCACCGAGCGCGAGGGCCGGCCCGGGGTGCTGACGTTCAACATCCCCGGGTACCGGGAGAGCAGCCGGATCCGCGAGATCACCTGGGACGACTGGTTCCGCACGTTCGACCTGCGACGGCTGAACCTGATCTACCAGGAGCAGATGCGGGACGGCCGGCAGAGCAACTTCTTCCGGACCGAGAACCCGAATCGCGAGGACGGCTGAGGTTTGCGGGAATGGCCGACGGGAACCCCGTGTTTGCCATTCCAGGGACGACAGCACGGACAGCCGGGTTTGCGACACAGGTGCTGTGACGGGCAAGACAGCGTTCTGGGTTGAATCCGGAATCCGGGCGAACTAACTTTATTGCACCGCGTCACGCTTGTTTCCGTTCGGGGGAGCGGTGGATCGATCAGATCCGCGCAGGCGAGATGCGAAGATCGGGTGGAGCACACCGTTGGGGGACGGTGCCGCCCGTGGAACCGGCGGCGCGAGCGGGCGACGCTTACGGGGGTGAGTGTCGCCCGCCGCCGCCGGGCGTACGGTACGAGCGCCCATCTCGACGGGGGTCGGGGTGGGCGCTCTGCCGTTGTCTCCGGGGCGGTCAGCCCGGCAGCCTGTCCCCGGATCCCGTCAGCGGGTGGACCCGACGGTCCCGGGCCGCCGCGCCGCGGCCCGCAGCGCGGCCACCCGCCGCTCCCGGCGCGGCCCGGCGAGCAGGTGCCCGGCGGCGGCCAGCAGTCCGAGCGCGCCCACCACCAGCCAGTGCCGTTCGCCCAGGTGTTCCAGGCTGAGCCCGCCGAGCGCCGGCGCCACGAACGACGCGGCCGGGAACGTCAGGTAGAACACCGACTGGTAGCGGGCGCGCAGTTCGGGCGGCGCGAGGTCCGCGTTGATCTGCGCGTTCGGCGGCGCGGCGAGCATCTGCCCGACCGTCCAGACCACCGCCGCGCCGAGGTAGAGCGGCAGCCCGTCGGCCACCGTCAGCGCGCCGAACCCGAGCGCCATCAGGCCGGTGGAGACGGCCAGCACGCTCGACTTCCGGTACGGCTCGATGAGCCGGGGCACGAACAGTTGCCCGACCACGATCAGCGCCCCGCCGAGCGCCACCACCAGCCCGTACGCCGACGGGCGCAGACCGTCCTCGCGCATCGCCAGCGGCATGATCGTGGAGGTCTGCATGGTCAGCACGGCCAGCAGGAACGTCAGCCCGACGAACACCAGGAAGGTGCGGTCGGTCAACGCGGTGTGCAGACCGGGACGGCGTCCCGCCACCGCCCGTGGCGTGGGCGCCGGCCGCCGGGTGAGCGTCTCCGGCACCTTCAGCGCGATCACCACCGCCGCCGCCAGCGTGGCACCGGCGTCGACCAGGAACAGCGCCGTGAAGCTCGCCTCGGCGAGGATGCCGGCCAGCAGCGAGGCCACCGCCATGCCCAGGTTGAACGCCCAGAACTGGAGGTTGAACGCGCGGGAGCGGCGCGCCTCGGGCACCACGTCCACGATGGCGGCCACGAACGCCGGGCTGGGCATCGAGTGCGCCACCCCGACCAGCGTGGCGAGTACGGCGATCACCGCCAGGTGCGTGGTGAACGCCAGCGCCGCCATCAGCCCGGCGGCGGCGACGTGGGCGGCGAGCAGCGTGGCCCGGCGGCCCCACCGGTCGGCCAGCACACCGCCGAGCAGCGTCCCGGCCGCGCCGCCGATCCCGTACGCGCCGACCACCAGCCCGGCCAGCGACGGCGGGGCGCCCCGCGCGGCGGTCAGGTAGAGCGACAGGAACAGCAGCGCGAACGCGCCGGCCCGGTTGATCATCAGGCCGGACCAGAGGTACCAGAACGTGGCGGGCAGTCCGCCGGCCGTGTCGTCCCACCAGCGCCGCAGGCCGCGCACACGTCCTCCAGGAAGGTTTCCTTACCGATTCCGTCCCGTACCGTATCCACCCGCCTCGGTGCGGTCGCGCCGGGGCGTACTCAGGAACCGGACCGGACCGGGGCGGCGGGTGCGGTGGCTGCGGCCTCGCCCGCCTCGGGCGCCGGGGATGCGGTGGCGGTGACCGGCGTGACGGGCGTGCCCACGGCGCGCAGCTCGACCGCGCGGCGCTCCCGGGCCGGGCCGGAGATCAGGTGGGCGACCGCCGCCACGACGCCGATGCCCGCGCAGCCGAGCCAGAGCGCGCTGTTGCCGGCGTGCTCGCGGACCAGGCCGCCGAGGATCGGCGCGGCGGCACCGGCGAGCTGCCAGGACAGCGAGAAGACGCCCTGGTAGCGGCCGCGCAGCGCGGCCGGCGACAGCTCCGCGATCAGGGTTGCGTTGGACGGGGAGTTGAGCATCTCGCCGAGGGTCCAGATCAGCACGGTCAGGCCGTAGAGCCAGACCGTGTCGGCGAGCGCGGTGAGCCCGAACCCGGCGCCCATCACCAGCGCCGCGAGCGCCAGCACGTGCGAGCGGCTGCGGCCCTTGATGAGCCGGGGTACGAAGAGCTGGCCGAACACGATGAGCACGCCGTTGAGCGCGATCACCGAGCCGTACGTGGCCGGGCTGAGCCCGGAGTCGCCCATGGCGATCGGCAGCATCGAGATGTGCTGGAGGAACACCAGCGCGGCGAGCAGGTTGAGCGCGACGAAACCGAGGAACACCCGGTCGGCGAGGATGGTGCGCAGCGCGCCGGCCGGCGCCGGCATCCCCTTGACCGGGAGCGCGGTGACCGGGCCGCGGGTCTCGCCGACCTTGGCGAAGATGATCAGTGCGGTCACCAGCGTGGTGGTCGCGTTCACCAGGAACAGCAGCAGGTAGCTGCCCTGGGCGGCGAAGCCGGCGAGCACGGCGGCGCAGGCGAACCCGAGGTTGATGGCCCAGTAGTTCAGCGAGAAGGCGCGCAGCCGGTCCTTGTCCGGCACCACGTCGACCATCATCGCGCCGAAGGCCGGGCGGGCCGCCTCGGCGAACGCGCCGAGCAGCAGCGCGCCCACTGCCACCGCCCACAGCGGACGGGCGAGGCCCAGCGCGATCATCATGCCCGCCGCGCCGACGTGTGCGGCGAGCAGCGTGGGCCGCCGTCCCCAGCGGTCGGTCAGGGTGCCGCCGATGGTGGTGCCGACCGCGCCGCCGGCGCCCCAGAGGCCGATCACCAGACCGGCCTGGGAGGCGGAGAAGCCGCGTTCCTGGGTCAGGTAGATGGCCAGGAAGATCAGGACGAACGAGCCGAGCCGGTTGATCAGCGTGCCGGCCCAGAGGTACCAGAACGTCCGTGGCAGGCCACCCGCCGTGTCCTGGAACCAGCCCCGTACCGTCCGCATCCCGACGCCCCCCCGCTTGGTAATGACCGACCTGATCAGAACGCCTTACAACCTAGTGCCGGGCCGGAGCCGTGGTCATCAGGATTTCCA
The DNA here is from genome assembly GCF_003667485.1 of Micromonospora sp. BL1. NCBI lineage: Bacteria > Bacillati > Actinomycetota > Actinomycetes > Micromonosporales > Micromonosporaceae > Micromonospora > Micromonospora sp. BL1. The sequence continues at coordinate 3,879 of NZ_RCVK01000305.1, read as the reverse complement.
CGTGGTGGTCGTCACCACAGGTCGCCGCGTGTCCGCCCGGCCGGTACGGCAGGATGATCGGCATGACTGCGAGCGAGGGGCCCACCGTCGGGACGCTGGTCCTGCTGCGGCACGGCGAGAGCGACTGGAACGCCAAGAACCTCTTCACCGGCTGGGTCGACGTCGACCTGACCGCCAAGGGGGAGACCGAGGCGCGGCGCGGCGGCGAACTGCTGCGCGAGCACGACCTGCTGCCGGACGTGGTGCACACGAGCCTGATGCGCCGGGCCATCCGCACCGCCGAGCTGGCGCTGAACGCCGCCGACCGGCACTGGATCGCGGTGCGCCGGTCGTGGCGGCTCAACGAGCGCCACTACGGCGCCCTGCAGGGCAAGGACAAGAAGCAGACCCTCGACGAGTACGGCGAGGAGCAGTTCATGCTCTGGCGCCGCTCGTACGACACGCCGCCGCCTCCGATCGACGACGCGGACGAGTGGTCGCAGGTCGGCGACCCCCGGTACGCGCTGCTGCCGACCGAGCTGATGCCGCGCACCGAGTGCCTGAAGGACGTGGTCGAACGGATGCTGCCCTACTGGTACGACTCGATCGTGCCGGACATCCTGGCCGGCCGGACGGTGCTCGTGGCCGCGCACGGCAACTCGCTGCGCGCCCTGGTCAAGCACCTCGACCAGATCTCCGACGACGCGATCGCCAAGCTGAACATCCCCACCGGCATCCCGCTGCGCTACGACCTGGACGCCGACCTGCGTCCGCAGGTGCTCGGCGGGACGTACCTGGACCCGGAGGCGGCCAAGGCCGCCGCCGCCGCGGTCGCCAACCAGGGCCGCTGAGACGGCGCGGGCGGGGCCTCCCCCCGAGGCGGCCCCGCCCGCGGTTCTCAGCCGGACGTCGAACCGGTGATCAGGTAGACCACGTGCTCGCCCGCGTTCACCGCGTGGTCGGCGAAACGCTCGTAGAAGCGGCCCAGCAGCGTCGCGTCGATCGCCGTCTCCACCCCGTACGGCCAGTCGTCGCCGAGCAGCACGCCGAACAGGTTCTTGTGCAGGTCGTCCATCGCGTCGTCGTCGCCGTCCAGCTCGGCGGCCACGGCGGCGTCCGGCTCGGCCAGCACCGAGCCGATCTTCTCGGCCATCCGGTCGGCGATCCCGGCCATGTCGGTGAAGACCGGCCGCAGCTCCGCCGGCACCGCCGGGGACGGGTGCCGGCGCAGGGCCGTCTTCGCCACGTGGTCGGCAAGGTCGCCCATCCGCTCCAGATCGGCTGCCACGTGCAACGCGGTGATCATCGCCCGCAGGTCGGAGGCCACCGGCGCCTGCCGGGCCAGCAGGTCGCAGACCCGCTCCTCCACGTGCCGGTAGAGGTCGTCGATCTCGGCGTCCCGCGCGATCACCGTCTCGGCGGCCGTCCGGTCGGCGGTGAGCAGCGCCTTGGTGGCCTGCCGCATGGCCGCGCGTACCGCCTCGGCCATGTCCACCAGCAACTGGCTGACAATCTGCAGGTCGGCCCGGAACTCGTCGCGCATCGTCACTTCCTGGGGTCGGTGGCCGCCACCCCCACGGGGTACGGCAGGAGCAGGTGCGCGCCCCACGCTAGGCCGGACGGTCGGCACCAGGGTGAACGTGGATGAACGACGCGGGGCCCGCAGGTGAACTTTGCCGAAAGCGAGAGTGGTTCGTCCCTTTGTGCCCGATCCCCGGGTTAACAATGACCCTACGATCGCCGGGTGGAATGGGCGGTGGCGGTCGTGGTGGCCGGAGCGCTGGTGACCGGGCTGGTCGCCGGGGCGCTGCTGTCCGGACCCGTTGACGAATGGCGGCGCCGCCGGGCGCCGCGGGGCGGCGGGATCCTCCGTCGTGACGCAGGGAGGACGACGATTCCGGACGACCAGCAGGGGGGCCTATCCGGGCTCGGCCGCAAGACGATCGACTCGTTGCGCGCAGGCGTGGTGGTGCTCGGCCCGGACGACGTGCCGGTGCTGGTGAACCCGGCCGCCCGGGCGATGGGTCTGCTCCGTACCGGGGCGACACCCGGCTCGATCGCGGCGCACCCGTTGATCCGTACCCTCGCCGGGCAGGTCCGCCGCACGGGCGTGCGGCGCGAGATAGAGCTGGACCTGCCCCGGGGCCGCGACGGCGGCGGGGACAACCCGCTCGGCGTGCACCTGCGGGCGATGGGACTGGGCTCCGGCTACATCTCGATCGAGGCGGTCGACGTCACCGAGTCGCACCGTCTCGCGCGGGTGCGCCGGGACTTCGTGGCGAACGTCAGCCACGAGCTGAAGACGCCGATCGGCGCGCTGCAACTGCTCGCCGAGGCGCTCGTCGACGCCACCGAACCGGCCGCCGGCGGCGCGCCCGACCTGTCCGAGGACCTGGTCGCCGCGCGGCGGTTCGCCGAGCGGATCCAGCACGAGTCGACCCGCCTCGGCCGCCTGGTGCAGGAACTGCTGGAACTGACCCGCCTCCAGGGCGCCGAACCGCAGCCCGCCCCCGAGCCGGTCTCGGTCGACTGGGTGCTCGCCGAGGTCGTCGACCGCACCCGCACCGCCGCCACCGCACGCCGGGTGGAGATCGCCGTCGGCGGGCAGCGGGGCCGCACCGTGTACGGCAGCGACAGCCAACTCGCCACCGCGGTGGCGAACCTGGTGGAGAACGCGATCACCTACTCCGGCGAGGACACCACGGTCCGGGTGACTGTCACCGGCACCGAGGAGCACGTCGAGATCGCGGTGGCCGACCAGGGCATCGGCATCGCCCCGAACGAGGTCGACCGGATCTTCGAGCGGTTCTACCGGGCCGACCAGGCCCGCTCCCGGGCGACCGGCGGCACCGGCCTGGGCCTGGCCATCGTCAAGCACATCGCCAGCAACCATGGCGGCCGGGTGGAGGTGTCGAGCACCCTTGGTGGGGGGTCGACGTTCACCCTCCGGCTGCCCGCACGCCCCCCGGACGACCTGGAGGCGACACTCGCCTCCGCTGGGATCGAGGCCGGCCCGGCCGAGCTCCGGCAGGCCTGACCACAGGAAAGGAAACACCCGTTGAGCCGCGTACTGGTGGTCGAGGACGAGGAGTCGTTCTCCGACGCCCTGTCCTACATGCTCCGCAAGGAGGGTTTCGAGGTCTCCGTCGCCGCGACGGGCCCCGCCGCCCTCACCGAGTTCGACCGGACCGGCGCCGACATCGTGCTGCTCGACCTGATGCTGCCGGAGATGTCCGGCACCGAGGTCTGCCGGCAGCTCCGCCAGCGCTCGCACGTGCCGATCATCATGGTCACCGCGCGCGACAGCGAGATCGACAAGGTGGTCGGCCTGGAGATCGGCGCCGACGACTACGTGACCAAGCCGTACTCGCCGCGTGAACTGGTCGCCCGCATCCGGGCGGTGCTGCGGCGGCAGAGCGCCGAGTCGAACGAGACGGGCGCGCCGACGCTCGCCGCCGGCCCGGTCCGGATGGACATCGAACGGCACGTGGTGACCGTCGGCGGCACCGGCGTGCAGCTCCCGCTCAAGGAGTTCGAGCTGCTGGAGCTGCTGCTGCGCAACGCCGGGCGGGTGCTCACCCGGGGTCAGCTGATCGACCGGGTCTGGGGCGCCGACTACGTGGGCGACACCAAGACGCTCGACGTGCACGTGAAGCGGCTGCGCTCCAAGATCGAGCCGGAGCCGTCCGCCCCGCGCTACATCGTCACGGTCCGAGGCCTGGGCTACAAGTTCGAGCCCTGATCCCCCCTCCGCGCCGCACTCGGCGCCCTCCGCTGCCCCGCCCGCGTCGATCTTGGAGTTGTGGCGCCACGACATGCCCGGTTCAGGCACTTTCGCAAGCTGCCACAACTCCAAGATCGCCGCGACGGACCTCGGATCTCGGCCCGTCCCGGCCGCCC
>NZ_RCVK01000374.1:0-12025 GCF_003667485.1 Micromonospora sp. BL1 | reverse complement strand
GGCCCACCCGGAGCAGGGCTGGACGCCGCAGCAGGCGGTACCCCCGACCGCCGAGGACTTCGCCCGCCGCCGCCAGGCCCGGCCGATCGACCCGGTGGCCACCATGGGGGTACGCGCGATGGTCAACAAGATCGGGCTGGTCCGGCTCGCGCCCGGGCGGCACGAGCAGGAGATGAAGCGCGACATCGAGATGGTCCGCCGCAACTTCGGCGGCCTGCGTCAGGTGACAGTGGTCAACCCGAAGGGCGGCGCCGGCAAGACGGTGGCGATCCTGCTGCTCGCCATGACGTTCGGCCAGAAGCGCGGCGGATACGTGCTGGCCTGGGACAACAACGAGACCCAGGGCACCCTCGGCATGCGCGCTCAGCAGGACTTCCACGCCCGTACGGTGCGGGACATGCTGCGCGACCTGGCCCAGTTCCAGGGGCCGCACGGCCGGGTGGGTGACCTGTCGCAGTACGTCCGCTCACAGGGCGAGGGCATGTTCGACGTGCTGGCCTCGGACGAGTCGGCGACCGGCGGCGAGATGCTCACCGCCGCCGCGTTCGCGGAGATCCGCGAGGTGGTCAGCCGGTTCTACAAGCTGATCTTCGTGGACACCGGGAACAACGTCCGGGCGCAGAACTGGCAGGCCGCGATGGACGCCACCGATCAACTCGTGGTCACCATGTCGGCCCGGAACGACTCGGCCGAGACCGCCGCCCGGATGCTCGACCACCTGGAGCAGAGCGGCCGGCAGCGGCTGGTCCGGCAGGCGGTCACCGTGGTCTCGATGCCGCCGTCGCGCAAGGAGATCGACCTGCCCGCGATCCAGGCCCACTTCGCGGCGCGGACCCGGGCGGTGCTGCTGGCGCCGTACGAGCGGCTCATCGACACCGGCGAGCCGCTGCGGTACGGGCAGCTCTCCTCCGCCACCCGGGACGCCTGGCTGAAGATCGCCGCGTCGGTGGCGGAAGGGCTGTAGGACTGTAGGACGGGCGCGACGGCCGACCCCCGAGAGGGCCGGCCGTCGCGGTAGTGGTCAGTCGCCGGACAGCGCGTCGCCGGCGGCCGGGTCGCAGTCGCGGAGGAACTGGGCGCACCGGGCCGCCTCGTCCGCCTCGCCGATCTCCCCCGCCGCGCGGGACAGCACGTACAGGCAGCGGAGGAAGCCGCGGTTGGGCTTGTGCGACCACGGCACCGGGCCGTGGCCCTTCCAGCCGCTGCGGCGCAGCTGGTCGAGGCCCCGGTGGTAGCCGGTGCGGGCGTACGCGTACGCCGTGACGACCTGATCCGCGGCGAGCGCGCGGCCGGCCAGCGCCGCCCAGGCCGCGCTGTAGGTCGGGAAACGGGCCGCGACCTCGGCGTACGCCTCGTCGGTGCCCTGCTCGGCCGCCGCCGCCAGCGCGGCGTCGGCCTCCTCGTGGGTCGGGAGCAGGGTGGCCGGTGGCTCAGGCAACAGGTTCTGCATCGCCCCATTCAACCCGCTTCGCCCTCGGGTACGCGAGGGGCCTCGCCCGTACGGTTGGCTGAACGGCTGAGGGTTTCGTCACGCCTGCGGCGGGAGCGGACGTACCCGCGGCCCATGCCGCCGCCGTGGTTCTTGCACTACAAATACAGATCCGGAGCCTCCCCAGGACCCGGTTACGCAGGAGCCCGGCGGCGTGCCCGCCGGGCTCCTGTCGTTCGCGCCCCCGGTTTCGGCACTTGCCGTGCGGGGGCAGGATGACCTGGTGCCGACCCCACCACCCGCGGACGTCATCGAGCCGCACGCGCCCCACGTCAACGAGATCGAGACCCGCACCGCGTTCGAGCAGCGGCTGGCCGGGGGCACCCTGGCCGGGCTGACCGTGCAGGGCCTGCGCCTCGACCTCGACCCGGTCCCCGACCTGCGCGACGTCGACGTCACCGGCACGCTCTTCGTGGGCTGCCGCTTCGCCGGTCGCGAGGTGGGCGCGGACCTGGTCCGCCGGGGCGCCAACGTGGTCCCGCCGTTCTCCGGGCTGCCCTACCCGACCCAGCCGTCGCACCTCTACACCGCCGACGAGCTGGCCGCCGGGTTCGCCGAGGGCGGGTTCGCCGAGATGTACGACACCCGGGTGTACGCGCACTTCCGGGCGCACGGCGGCGCGCTGCCGGACGTACGCGAGGCGCTCGGTCAGCGACTGCACGACCACGGCGTGGACAACGCGCTGGCCGACGCCACCCGGTCGTGGCTGGCCGCGCACGGCCCGCAGTCGGTGGTGGGCGTGATGGGCGGGCACGCCGTGCCGCGCGGCAGCGTCGCGTACCGGATGGCCGCCGTGCTGGGCTGGGAGCTGGCGCGGGCCGACCGCCTGGTGGTCACCGGCGGCGGTCCGGGCGTGATGGAGGCGGCGAACCTCGGCGCGTTCCTCGCGGCCTGGCCGGCCGAGGAGCTGACCGCCGCGATCGACGTGCTCGCCGTCGCGCCGGACTTCACCGACCACGACCGGTACACGGCGGCGGCGCTGGCGGTGCGCAAGCGGTACGCGGACGGCCCGTCGCTGCCGTCGCCTCGCCCGTCGGCACCCGGCACCGAGTGGGCCCGGTCCGGCGGGCTGGCCATCCCCACCTGGCTGTACGGCCACGAGCCGGCGAACCTGTTCGCGGGCCGGATCGCGAAGTACTTCTCCAACGCCATCCGGGAGGACACGATCCTGCGGCTGGCCCGGGGCGGGATCGTGTTCGCGCCCGGCAAGGCCGGCACCGTGCAGGAGGTGTTCCAGGCGGCCACCAAGACGTTCTACGGCACCGACGGGGCGAGCGGGGCGTACGTCTTCCTGGACCGCACGTACTGGACCACGGAGCTGCCGGTGGAGTCGCTGCTGCGGCCGCTGTTCGCGGCGTCCCCGTTCGGCGACCTGTCGCACACGATCCATCTGACCGACGACGTCCGCGACGCCGTCCGGGTGCTGACCGCCGGGTGAGACACGGAGGGCCGGCCCCGTCCGGGTGCCGGCCCTCCGTTCACGCGCGAGGCGTCACTTCATGGTGGTGCCGGTGGAGCGCAGGTGCTCGCAGGCCTCGACCACGCGGGCGGCCATGCCGGCCTCGGCGGCCTTGCCCCAGACGCGCGGGTCGTACATCTTCTTGTTGCCGACCTCGCCGTCGACCTTCAGCACGCCGTCGTAGTTGCGGAACATGTGGTCCGCGACCGGGCGGGTGAAGGTGTACTGGGTGTCGGTGTCGATGTTCATCTTCACCACGCCGTAGTCCAGCGCCTCCCGGATCTCCGACAGCAGCGAGCCGGAGCCGCCGTGGAAGACCAGGCTGAGCGGCTTGTCCTTGCCGTACTTGGCGCCGACCGCGTCCTGGATCTGCTTGAGCACCTCGGGGCGCAGCTTGACGTTGCCCGGCTTGTAGACGCCGTGCACGTTGCCGAAGGTCAGCGCCGCCATGTAGCGGCCCTTCTCGCCCAGGCCGAGCGCGTCGACCATGGCCAGGCCGTCCTCGACGGTGGTGTAGAGCTTGTCGTTGATGGCGTTCTCGACGCCGTCCTCCTCGCCGCCGACGACGCCGACCTCGATCTCCAGGACGATCTTGCCCTTGGCGGCCTCGGTGAGGAGCTGCTCGGCGATCTCCAGGTTCTCCGCCACCGGCACGGCCGAGCCGTCCCACATGTGCGACTGGAACAGCGGCTCCTGGCCGCCCTTGACGCGCTCCTGCGAGATGGCCATGAGCGGCCGGACGAACTTGTCCAGCTTGTCCTTCGGGCAGTGGTCGGTGTGCAGCGCGATGTTCACCGGGTACTTCTTGGCGACCTCGTGCGCGTACGCGGCGAACGCCACCGCGCCGGTCACCATGTCCTTCACGGACGGGCCGGACAGGTACTCCGCGCCACCGGTGGAGACCTGGATGATGCCGTCGCTCTCCGCGTCGGCGAAGCCCTTGAGCGCCGCGTTCAGCGTCTGCGAGGAGGTCACGTTGATCGCGGGGTACGCGTACCGGCCGGCCTTGGCCCGGTCCAGCATCTCCGCGTAAGCCTCGGGGGAAGCGATGGGCATGTCGAACGCTCCTTACTTACCGCTCTCGGCCGTGCAGGCCGCTGTCTTCCATGGGCGCGACCGTTCCGGTCGCTCACGTCCACGGTTGCGCCGGACCGCGCTGTCCACCGCGGGCAGTATCCCGTAGGAGCGCGAGAGGGGCACAACCGGCCCGGACGCCGCTCACCGATTCTCCAGCCGGTCCGGTACGACGACGCTGATCAGCCAGCTCACCACCGCGACCACGATGGCGCCCCAGAAGGCGGCCCAGAAGCCGTCCACGTGGAACGGGAGCTTCAGCACCCCGGCGATCCAGTCGGTCAGCAGGAACAGCAGCGCGTTCACCACGAGCGCGAACAGGCCGAGCGTGAGCAGGTAGAACACGCAGCCGAACACCTTGATGAGCGGCTTGAGCACCGCGTTGACCACACCGAAGACCAGTGCCACCACGACCAGGGTGAGCACGTTGTTGCCGGTGTTACGGCCGCTCACCTCCACTCCGGGCACGATCAGCGTCGCGATCCACAACGCGACCGCGGTGATCGCCAGTCGGATCAGAAAGCCCATGCCTCCCATCCTGGCACCGGCCGCGCGCCGGGAGCGGGACAATCGCCGACTCCGCCGTTCCGCCCGCCACCCAGCGGCGGCCCGGAGCAGCCCGTACGGTGGTGGGGACGATGCCCGCACGGAGAACAGGGAGGGACGATGGGTCAGCCCGACGAGGACTTCGCCCCCAGTGACCACCTCGCCCCGGAGGAGCGGGATCTGGAGGCCGAGCCGGCCGACGCGGTCGAGCAGGCCACCACGGTGACCGACGAGACAGACGGTGAGCCGCACCGGGGCATGGAGGTCGACGACTGGGACGCCATGGAGCAGGCCCGCGTCGTCACCGCCGACGAGGACGACTACCGCTGATCCGGCGCCCGGTCACCGCGGGCGGTTCGGCCGGAAACCCCCGCGACAGGAACCAGGCGATCACGAGATCATCGATGGGTGCTGCTGACCCTGACCACGACCCATCGCCCGGCGACCGACCTCGGACACCTCCTGGTGAAGCATCCGGACCGCGTGCAGAGCTTCGACCTGCCCGCCGGTGCCGCGCATGTGTTCTACCCGGAGGCGGACGAGGCGCGCTGCACCGCGGCACTGCTGGTCGAGGTCGATCCGCTCAAGCTGGGCGGCGGCCGGAAGAACCGGGCGCCGGAGGGCTTCGCGCTCGGGCAGTACGTCAACGACCGCCCGTACGCGGCGTCGAGCCTGCTCTCGTCGGCGCTGGCGAAGGTGTTCCGCTCCGCCCTGCGCGGCGAGTCGCGCGACCGTCCCGAGCTGGCCGCGAGCGCGATCCCGCTGGCCGTACGGGTGCCGGTGCTGCGCTGCCGGGGCGGCGCCGACCTGGCGGTACGGATCTTCACCCCGCTGGGCTGGACCGTGACGGCCACCCCGATCCCGCTCGACGAGACGTACCCGGAGTGGGGTGACAGCCGCTACGTCGACCTGACGCTGACCGGGACGCTGCGGCTCGCGGACGCCCTCAACCACCTGTACGTGCTGCTGCCGGTGCTCGACGACGCCAAGCACTACTGGGTGGCGCCGGACGAGGTGGACAAGCTGCTGCGCGCCGGTGCCGGCTGGCTGGCCGGTCATCCGGAGCGGGGCCTGATCACGCGCCGCTACCTGGCGCACCGCCGGGCGCTCGCGGGCGAGGCGATGGCCCGGCTGACCGAGCTGCGGCTGGCCGACGAGCCACCCGCCGACGACAGCATCGAGCCCGCGACCGGAGAAGCCGCGGCGGTGGAGGACGTCCGCCGCGCCTCGCTCGCGGTACGACGGCGGGAGGCGGTGCTCGCCGCGCTGCGGGACAGCGGCGCGAGCCGGGTACTGGACCTGGGTTGCGGTGGCGGCGCGCTGCTCACCGCGCTCGTCGCCGACCGGCGGTTCACCGAGGTGGTGGGCGTCGACGTGTCGGACCGGTCGCTCGGCCTGGCCGCCCGGCGGCTGCGCCTGGACCGTCTGCCGGAGCGGCAGCGGGACCGGATCCGGCTGTGGCAGTCCGCGCTGACCTACCGGGACGACCGGCTCCGGGGGTACGACGCGGCGGTGCTGATGGAGGTCGTCGAGCACCTCGACCCGCCGCGCCTGCCGGCGTTGGAGGACGCCGTGTTCGGTCACGCCCGGCCCGGCACGGTGGTGGTGACCACCCCGAACGTCGAGTACAACGTGCGCTACGAGGGGCTGGGGCCGGACCGGTTCCGGCACGCGGACCACCGGTTCGAATGGACCCGGGCGGAGTTCGCCGCCTGGGTGGAGCGGGTGGCGGCGGCGCACGGCTACACGGCGGTGCTCGGCGGCGTCGGCGACGACGACCCGGAGGTGGGCACGCCGACCCAGATGGCGGTGCTCACCCGCGACGAGCGCGCCGGCCAGCGCGACAACAACGACAGCACCGACAGCAACTACCGGAAGGAGGCGACGAACCGATGACCGTCCTGGACATCCCCGAGCTGGCACTGGTGGCGCTCGTCGGCGTCTCCGGCTCCGGCAAGTCCACGTTCGCCCGGCGGCACTTCGCGCCCAGCCAGGTGCTCTCCTCGGACACGTTCCGCGGCCTGGTGGCCGACGACGAGAACGACCAGTCCGCGTCCGTCGACGCGTTCGACGCGCTGCACCACGTCGCCGCCATCCGGCTGCGGCGGGGACTGCTGACTGTGGTCGACGCGACGAATCTCCAGCCGCACGCCCGCGCCGGGCTGATCCGGGTGGCCCGGGAGCACGACGTGCTGCCGGTGGCGATCGTGCTGGACGTGCCGGAGGCGGTGGCCTGGGAGCGTACGGAGGCGCGCGCCGACCGGACGCACGGCCGGCAGGTGCTCAACCGGATGCGCCGCGACCTGCGGCAGTCGTACGGACGGCTGGCCCGTGAGGGCTTCCGCAAGGTGCACGTGCTGCGCGGGGTGGAGGAGATCGACGCCGCGGAGGTCCGCTACGAGAAGCTGTTCAACGACCGGCGGGAGCTGACCGGCCCGTTCGACGTGGTCGGGGACGTGCACGGGTGCCGAACCGAGCTGGAGGCGCTGCTGTCCCGGCTCGGCTACGTGCTGCGGCACGACGACGCGGGCCGCCCGGTGGACGCGGCGCACCCGTCGGGGCGTACCGCGGTGTTCGTCGGTGACCTGGTGGACCGCGGCCCGGACTCGCCCGGCGTGCTGCGCCTGGTGATGGGCATGGTGGCGGCCGGCCACGCGATCTGCGTGCCGGGCAACCACGAGCAGAAGCTGCTGCGCAAGCTGCGCGGCCGGGACGTCCGGCTGACCCACGGCCTGGCCGAGACGATGGAGCAGCTCGCCGCCGAGCCGCCGGAGTTCGTCGCCGGGGTGGAGACGTTCATCGACGGCCTGGTCAGCCACTACGTGCTCGACGGCGGGCGGCTGGTGGTGGCGCACGCCGGTCTGAAGGAGGCGTACCAGGGGCGGGCGTCCGGCCGGGTGCGGTCGTTCGCGCTCTACGGCGAGACCACCGGCGAGACCGACGAGTACGGCCTGCCGGTGCGCTACCCGTGGGCGCGGGACTACCGGGGTTCGGCGATGGTCGTGTACGGGCACACGCCGACGCCCGAGCCGGAGTGGGTGAACAACACCATCTGCCTGGACACCGGTTGCGTGTTCGGCGGGCAGCTCACCGCGCTGCGCTACCCGGAGAAGGAGCTGGTGGCCGTTCCGGCGGTGAAGGAGTGGTACGCCCCGGCCCGTCCGCTGTTCCCGGTCGCGCCCGCGCGTCCGGACACCGTGCTGGACCTGGCCGACGTGACCGGGCGGCGGCACCTCACCCACGCGTACGGGTCGCTGACCGTGCCGGCCGAGAACGCCGCCGCCGCGCTGGAGGTGATGAGCCGCTTCGCGGTCGACCCGGGCCGGCTGGTGTGGCTGCCGCCGACCATGGCGCCCTGCTCGACGTCGACAGTGGACGGGTTCCTGGAGCACCCGGCCGAGGCGTTCGCCGACTACCGCGCGGCCGGCGTCGACCGGGTGGTCTGCGAGGAGAAGCACATGGGCTCGCGGGCGGTGGTGCTCGTGGAGCGGGAGCCGGGCCGCTTCGGCGGCGGCGTGGTGCACACCCGTACCGGAAGGCCGTTCTTCGGCCCGCCGCTCGACGACGAGCTGCTGGCCCGGGTGCGCGCGGCGGTCACCGCCGCCGGCCTCTGGGCCGAGCTGGACACCGACTGGCTGCTGCTCGACGCCGAGCTGCTGCCCTGGTCGGCGAAGGCGGGCGGGCTGATCCGCGAGCAGTACGCCGGGGTCGGCGCGGCCGGGCGGGCCGCCCTGCCGGCGGTGCTCGCCGCGCTGGACACCGCCGCCGGGCGCGGGCTGCCGGTGGACGCGCTGCGCGACCGGATGGCCGGGCGGGCCGCCGAGGTCACCGCCTACTCGGCGGCCTACCGGGCGTACGTCCGGCCGACCGACGGGCTGCGCGGGGTGACGCTGGCGCCGTTCGCGGTGCTGGCCGGGGCCGGGGTGAGCTACGCCGACCGCGACCACGGCTGGCACCTGGCACTGGCCGACCGGCTCTGCGCCGCCGACCCGGAGTTCTTCACCCCGACCCGGCGGCGGGTGGTGGACCTGGCCGACGAGTCGGCGGTGGCCGACGCCACGCAGTGGTGGCTGACGCTCACCGCGGCCGGCGGCGAGGGGATGGTGGTCAAGCCGTACGCGGGCCTGGCCGCACGGTCGCCGAAGGGCTCGCTGCTGCAGCCGGGGATCAAGTGCCGGGGGCGGGAGTACCTGCGGATCATCTACGGTCCCGGGTACACCGAAGCGGCGCAGCTCGCCGCGTTGCGCCGCCGTTCGCTGGGACGCAAGCGCGGGCTCGCCCTGCGGGAGCACGGCCTGGGCCTGGCCGCCCTGGACGCGCTGGCCGAGGACGCTCCGCTCTGGCGCCACCACGAGCTGGTGTTCGCGATCCTCGCCTGCGAGTCCGAGCCGGTCGACCCCCGCCTCTGACGAGGACGCCCGGTCCGGCCGAAATGCCGGACCGGGCCGGGGTACCCTGTGTGGCCGTGGACACAGCAGAGAAGACCCGGATGTTCTCCGAGAGCGTGGCGCTGAACCCGCTCGATCCGAAGGACCTCATCCACACCTTCGGCATGATCGGCGTCTGGGTGATCCTCTTCGCCGAGACCGGGTTGCTCGTCGGCTTCTTCTTCCCCGGCGACTCGCTGCTGTTCCTGGCCGGGGTGGCCGCCTCCCCGGTGGCCGACGCCATCTTCGGCGACGGCACCCGCCTGTCCCTGGCCGGGCTGATGATCGGCGGTCCGCTCTGCGCGATCGCCGGCGCCCAGCTCGGGCACTGGCTCGGCGCCCGGTACGGCCGCCGGATGTTCGAGAAGCCCAACTCCCGGCTGTTCAAGCGGGAGTACGTGGAGAAGGCGGAGTACTACTTCCAGAAGTTCGGCCCGGCGAAGGCCGTGGTGCTGGCCCGGTTCATCCCGATCGTGCGGACGTTCCTCAATCCGGTGGCCGGGGTGCTCGGCATGTCGGCCCGCCAGTTCTTCGTGTGGAACGTGGTGGGCGCGATCCTCTGGGTGGACGGCATCCTGCTGATCGGCTACCTGCTGGCCCGCCAGATCTACGACGCCATCGGCGACAAGATCGACAGGTACATCCTGCCGGTGGTCGCGCTGATCATCGTGATCTCGGTGCTGCCGATCTTCTTCGAGTTCCTCCGCGACCGGCGGGCGCGCAAGCGCGGCGAGGCGGTCGCCGTCATCACCGCGGCGACGGTGGCCGGCACTGTGGAGGCAGCCCGGGAGGGCATCGAGGAGCACCGGCCCGGGCACGGAGACGGCGGGCAGCACCGCCGCTGAGCGCGTACGGACGCCGAAGGCCGGCCCTCGGACGAGGACCGGCCTTCGACATCACTGATCTCGCCGGGTCACACGGACGACGACAGCCGTCACCGTGCGCTGATGGCGCCACCCCTCGCACGCCACCGGTCACCCGGTCGGGTCGACCCTCGCTCGGGCCGGCCCGAAAGGTTTCAGCGAGCCTTCTTGGTGGCCCGCTTCCGCGGCGGGGTGAGCAGATCCGCGATCGTGGCGATCGCGGACGGCACCAGCCGGTAGTACGCCCAGACCCCGCGCTTCTCCCGCTCCAGCAAGCCGGCCTCGGTGAGGATTCGCAGGTGGTGGCTGACCGTCGGCTGCGAGAGGCCGAGCGGCGCGGTGAGGTCACACACGCACGCCTCCCCCTCGGGAGCCGACTGGATCAGGCTGAGCAGCCGCAGCCGGGCGGGGTCAGCGAGGGCCTTGAGGACCCCCGCAAGCCGCTCGGCGTCGGCGCGTTCGATCGGCTCGCCGGCAAGCGGCGAGATCTGAGGCATGGTCATTTCAGCCAACGCAGTTCCCACGTATTCCATCCTTCCACCAGCAGCATCGATCCGCCTGCATATCAGCAGATCCGAATCGGCAAACTTTTACGCCACAAGGCCGAGGTCAGCCAACGTATAGGCCGCCCGATAGGGCAATCCGGCGGCTCGCACCGTGTCGCCGGCACCTCGATCAACAATAACCGCCACACCCACCACCTCGGCCCCCGCCTCACGCAATGCTTCGACCGCCGTCAACACACTTCCACCGGTGGTGGAGGTGTCCTCGACCGCGAGCACCCGCCGCCCGGAGACGTCCGGCCCCTCGATCCGGCGTTGGAGACCGTGGGCCTTGCCCTCCTTGCGGACCACGAAGGCGTCGACAGCGCGACCGGTGCCCGCCGAGGCGTGCAGCATGGCGGCGGCCACCGGATCGGCGCCCAGGGTCAGCCCACCGACCGCGTCGTACGCCCAGTCGGCGGTGAGGTCACGCATGACCCGGCCGATCAACGGAGCCGCTTCGTGATGGAGCGTGACGCGACGCAGATCCACGTACCAGTCCGCCTCGCGGCCCGACGAGAGCACCACCCGGCCGTGCACCACAGCTAGGTCAGTGATGAATTTGCGCAGGTCGTCGTGGTCGCCCATGGCCCAAGAGCGTACTTCGCAAGTCTGAGCGCCGTGTTTCGGGTCTGCCCTGGTCAACCCTGCGGGCGACGGGCGGGTGGCGAGGAGCGGCTACGCTGTGCGACCGTCCATCCCGGCCGGCCGTCGTACCGGCCCGCGTACGGGTGGCCGCCGGTCAGCCGCCCTGCCGGCCGACCGCACCCCGGCTGTCCCGCCGGAAGCCGCGCAGCAGGCGCTTCGGCGCGTACCGCAGCCCGGCCACCGCCACCTTGTACTTCCAGTCCGGGACACTCACGAACTTACCTTTATGCAGGTCAAGCAGCCCTTCGGCAACCACATCGTCGGCCCGCAGCCAGGCCCAGGCGGGCAGGCGGGACATGTCGATGCCCGCCCGTTCGTGATTTCCGGTTCGGGTGTAGCCGGGGCAGAGCGCCATCACGCGCACGCCGAGCGGCGCGACGGACTGGCCGATCGATTCACTGAAATTCGTCACCCACGCCTTGCTGGCCGAGTACGTGGATCCCGGCATGGGGACACCGAAGCCGGCAACGGAAGAGACATTTATCACTGCCCCGCGGCCTCGCTCGATCATCGGACCGAGGGCGGCATGGGTCAGACGCAGCACCGCGAGCACGTTGAGCCGGACCAGCCGCGCCTCGTCCGCCACCGACGAGCGGACGAACGACGTGTTCAGACTGATGCCGGCGTTGTTGACGAGCAGCTCGATCGGCGTACCGGCGGTGAGCCGTCGTTCGACCGCCGCACATCCGTCCTCGGTGGACAAATCCGCGGCGATCGTCTCGGCGTCGCCGCCGTGCCGGCCGGACAGCTCGGCCGCCAGCGCGTCCAGCCGGGCGGCGTCCCGGGCCACCAGGACGAGGTCCCAGCCGTCGGCGGCGAGCCGGCGGGCGAACGCCTCGCCGATGCCCAGGCTGGCGCCGGTGACCAGGGCACGGCGCCGGGAGGGGTCGGTGTCACCTGTCATCGGCGGTCCTCGGGAGGCGGCGGGAACCCACCCGGCGGCGGCGCGGGCGGTGCGGACGGGGGCGGTGCGGACG